>NZ_AKZL01000029.1:0-56321 GCF_000282755.1 Shewanella sp. POL2 | reverse complement strand
AGCGAGTGCGACAACCAACCCAATAGCATTGCGTTTTCATTAATGGATTACCTTCAATTGGTGGATGATACCGGCCGAATTATTCGCAATGATAAACGTGGATACATCAGTGAAAGTAGTGCCAAGATACTGAACAGATTAAATATCCCCCATGACAATTGGCTCAAGTTGACAACCGAATTTGGCAAGTTATTTCATGGCCCTGTAGGCACATTGCAAAAGCTGACCGATTACTGCGAACACTTAGAAAAGCGACGACGGCACTTTGCCGCAAGCTGTCAGCACTTTCACTGCAATTGACAACGACTGACATCACTTCAAAAGCCTACATTCAGAACACATCCCAAGCACTAAGGGACGATATCCCTCGTCTGAAAAGCACCCATTTTTGAAAGAATTAGCGCAATTTATTGCCTCAGATGCTGCCCCTGCGTCTTTTGATGGCTCTTTTTTAAACAATGTTAACTTTTACAAGTTGTAGGCAAACTGAAAGTCCGTTATGTTGTTGATTTAAATTGGGTGGCCAAGTTTAGTCGCAAACATAGAGCCTTTATTCAACGAAGCTAAAGAAAAAATGGATGAATTAGAAAAAAGAGTCCATGAGGCTACTGACAGGAATAGCTTCTCTAGAGAGACGATCAATATAAGCAATCAAGTACAGCCTTTAAAAGAATCGTGGGCAGAAATTTCATCATCTCTAAAAGCTATCAAAGAAACTCTGGGTTCAGACCAAATACCTGAGTCACTTGGAACTTTCGAACGACGTTTTAAATTTTTTCTTGTCAGTCAGAACCTAAGATGGATTTTAATTGAATATACTGCTCCAATAATTTTAGCTTTAGTGTCACTGTATTTTGTTTGCGAAAGGTTGGTGTCAAATGGGTAAAGCTATAACAAGGCCAAGTACATCGTCCCCAGAAAATCAGAGGCTGGACTCTGCCTGTGTAGGCGTCCCTTCATAGAACTTTTGATGCGAAATTCACTTGTTATAGCTGATGATCTAACACGCTACTATCCCAAAGTGTGCTGCGTATTTATTTAAAACTTAAAGACTACGCTAATACTAAAAAGGTGAGTGATGGCGATTAGAGAGACGACCGTCCGCACAACATCCGTGTTTAACGGCCAGTTCGCCTTCCATGGCTCTCGTTCATAAGCTTAGAAACCCAAGGTTTCTATTTCTATTCACCGCGTCGTCGAGCAAATGCCATGATTCGCCTATAAGTCAGCGCTTTCAGAGCCAACTCGACTATCTCACTGACTCAAGATTACAAACCTCTGATTGCCAGTAAATTTATTTTTGTTACTGACCAATCAATCCTTACCCAATTGCCAATTTGGTTTCTGCATAGCGCAGCTTTTTTACCCTTGGGTTGGCAAGGAAGTAGGCCAGCATCAGTGGGCCTAGGCGCCCCATAAACATCATAAAGATGATAATGCCTTGGCCTGCACTGGATAAATTGCCTGTTAATCCACGGGATAGTCCGACGGTGCCGAGGGCGGATACGGCTTCGAAGGCGATATCCATAATCGGGGCGTTTTCGGTGATCACTAGGGCGAATATTGCCAGCCAAGTGACGCCGATGGAGATCATCGTCAGGGCGAGCGCCTTGCTAATGGTGTCTTTGGGGATTTCGCGCTTAAACACATACACGGCTTCATCGCGGCGTAAATAGCCGTAGGTGGCGAGGATTAACACCATAAAGGTCACCACCTTAATGCCGCTGGCGGTACTGAGGGAGCCGCCGCCGATAAACATCAGCACTAAAATCAATAGGGTGGAACCATCCTCGAGTTGGTCTATGGGCAAGGTGTTAAAGCCTGCGGTGCGCGGGGTTACGGCCTGAAACCAAGAGGCCAACCATTTGCCGAGCTCGCTTAAGGGCGCGAGGGTGTTGGGGTTGTTGTACTCAATTAGGTAAATGGCTATCACAGCCACGGCATTGATCAGTATGGTGCCAGTAATCATCATGCGGCTGTAGACGGTGAGTTTCGACCAACGTTTATTGCGCTTGAGGTCAATCCACACCGAAAACCCAAGGCCGCCCACAATAAATAAACCTGTAATAGTGAGGTTAACGACTGGGTCGGCCACATAGGGGATTAAGCTATCTGGGCTTAGGGCAAAACCCGCGTTATTAAAGGCGCTAATGGTATAAAAGAAGCCGTGAAACAGGCTAGTTTGCCAACCCAATTCGCCGCTCCAGTAGACAGATAAAATCAGCATACCCACGGCTTCAACCAATAGTGAAAACACCAGCACGGCCTTAGCGGTCGAGACTAAAGTTGAGGTATCGGTTTGATTAAACGCTTCTTTCGCCACCGTTTGCTGCAAGAAACCTATCTTACCGCCCAGCGCTATTAGCGTGACTATTGCAAAGGTCATCAAGCCTAGCCCGCCGCATTGAATGAGCAGCGCGATAATCACTTGGCCAAAGGGCGTGAACACACTGCCAGTATCGACGACCACAAGCCCTGTGACCGTTACCGCCGAAGTCACGGTAAAGAGGCTTTGCAGCCAAGTAATGGGCGACTCGGTGGCGATGGGTAGTTTTAGCAAGCAAGTGCCAACGAGGATCAGCAGAGCAAAGCTTGCACTTAAGATAAAGGGCGGCGCGCCAAAGAGTTTTTTACTGGTTTTCGGTGTGTGCTCTAGGGTGAGCGAAGGATGCCATTGAACCACCTTACACCAACCTTGGTGCGAGCTGTTTTAACTCGGCACGGCTACCGCAGAGGAATAGGGCATCGTCAGTGTGTAGGATAAAGTCACTATCAATCTTGCTAAATACGCTCTGCCCGCGCTTAATCATCAGCGGCGCGACTTTGCCCTTAGGGCTGCGTTGCACATTGGTTTGCTCATCGGTGTTTTTCTCTTGTAGGCTCCCTAGTAGTTGGCCAACTGTGACTTGATGTAAATGGGCTTTAATATGGATTTCAACAATATAGAGCCCATCGCCGATGGCGAGAAAGTTATTCACCATAGGGTAGTTTAGCGACTGGGCGACGCGGATCCCCATATCTTCCTCGGGGTGAATAATTCGCGCGACATCGAGTTTAGACAATATGGTGTGGTGCGCTTTATTGCTGGCTTTAACCCAAATATTTTGCACGCCGAGATTTTTCAGTGCCAGGGTACAAAGTAAGCTCGATTGCATATCAAAACCGATAGCGACAATCACGACTTCACTACTGGTAAGATCGAGTTCCCGCAGCGACGCCTCATCAGCGCAGTCGCAAATCACCGCTTCGGTAAGACTTTCTACATATTTTTCAACAGCTTTGTGGTCATTGTCGACACCCGTAACCGTATGACCTAAGTGGATCAGTTCTCTGCTTACAGCAACGCCGAAGCGGCCTAATCCGATGACAGTAAAATGTGCCATTTCATATCCTTGTGTGGTTGAACTAAAGAGAGAGGCCAGCTGGCCTAGGGCGGGCCGAGGTCGGTGAGTCGATACCCTAAACCGGGCTCGGTTTTGATCAGTTGTTGTTCGTCACTATCGTTAAGCTTTTTACGCAGTTGGCTGACTAAAATCCGCAGATAATGGCTATCTTCTTGGTGAGTTTCGCCCCAGATATTGCGCAGCAGTTCGCTCTGTTTCAGCAATTGCCCAGGGTGGGACATTAACTGAACCAGTAGGGCAAACTCTTTTTTGGTGAGGGCGATTTCCTGCTGGTTAAGCCAGCATTGATGGCTGCTCTTTTGCAGGGTGAGCGGGCCAAATTGCAGCATATCGATAGTGCTTGAGGTATCCACAAGGTCACGGACTAATACCTTGATACGCACGATTAATTCCCTGATACCAAAGGGTTTACTTAGATAATCGTTAGCACCGGCCTCGAGCAGGCGGATTTTTTCTTCCTCCTGATCGCGGGCGGTTAAAACCAACACTGGGGTCTTATCTTGCTGGCGCAGTGCATGGAGTAGTTCGATGCCATCGCCATCGGGCAGGCCAGGTCGAGCACGATAAGGTGCGGCTGGTGGCTTTGGTATTGTTTGAGCGCCGTGGCTATGCTGGTGGCGCTTATGTATTCAAAGCCTTCCGCCTCAAGTGAGATCCGCATAAAGGTATGGATTTGTGGCTCATCATCCACCACTAACACCTTGTAAGCCATTTATGCACTTTCCTTCGTTATCGGTAACGCGATGCGGATCAGGCTGCCTTGAGCAACACTTTCGGCGCTGATACGCCCGTTATGGGCAGTAATAATCCCTTTGGCGACAGGTAGACCCAATCCTGCGCCGCCATCGGTAGAGGGATGTTGGCGGTAAAACAGTTCGAAAATCGCCTCCTTTTGAGATGGGGCTATGCCTTGTCCTAAGTCTTGAATATCGATACGCAGCATATCTTGGTGGCGATAGAGGCTTACGCTCACAGGCTGGTTGGTGGGGGAATAATGCAGGGCATTATCGAGCACATTAAAAATCGCCTGTTCAATCAAAGAGCTGCAAATCATTAATGGTGGTAGCTCTGGCTCAGTGTGAATTTTGATCCGCGGTTGCTCGGTTTGAAAGCGGGCGATAGTGCGCTGTAGTACTTCGCGTAGATTGGCTTCGTCTAGGCTAAATTTGAGCGCGCCATGTTGTAACTTAGTGGCCTGCAAAAGATTTTCGATATATTGGTGCAGGCGATGACTCTCGGCGGCGGCCGAGTCGATAAGCTCCTCGGTTTGCTCTGGGTTGAGCTTGGCTTGGTATTCCTTCAGCGTGGTTAAGGTGCCGATAATGGTCGCAAGGGGCGTGCGTAAATCGTGGGAGACCGAGAGCAAAATGCTGTTTCTGAGCTGCGCCTGTTCGAGTGCATGCTGCTGGCGGCGGTAATGTTCGGCCAATTTGCTGCTAGTCAGGGCGACCAGCAAAAATACGCTTAGATTGACTATGTCTTCGACGTTGAACATCTGTAACGAATAGCGCGGTGTGGTGAATAAAAAATTGAAACTGACGGCGCCAAACACGGCCACAAAGTAGGCATAGTTGGCGCTGCATTGCAGGGCCACGGCGACCACGGCTAATTGCAGGATAAGCAGCACAGCAATGGCTGATCCTGAAAATACATCAATAAAATAGCTAGTTATTAACGTTACCACTAACAACATGGCGGTAAATATCGCGGGATGCGTGCGCCAGTATTGGTTGATGGATACAGTATTTGCAAAAGTCATAACGGCTAAGGCGTTGCGGAAATTAAGGCTACTCTAGCAAAGGCCTGTGGGGATAGCGCGTAAAAAATCCGTAAAATTTACTAGGGCTTGGCGTGTGGGTGTTATCTGGCATTTGTATCAGGCAGGCGGTTTTGCTCGCCAACTTACATTAGATAGTGGCTGCAAACGCCGCCTTAAGCGAGATAGTCTAGCTCGATTACCTCGCGATAACGTATTACTGCTCTGATTACCAAGGGATGGGCGGCGGCATTAAGCGTTTGCCACTATAACCCGGCACAGTGGCAAAACGTGGGGACTTGGCCTCCCAATCGGCTTGGGCACTGGCGATATCTTCCTTACTGTGGCCGACAAAATTCCACCAAATACTGACAGAGTCGGCGAGGGGCGCGCCGCCAATCAGCAGTAAACGTGCGCCTTGGTGAAGGTCGAGCGTTATACCCTCGCGCAGCATGCCAAGGTAAGCGAGGTTATTGTTATCAAAGGATTCGTCGTCGATATCGAATCGGCCCTCAAGTGGCATTAGGCCATATTCAAATCGCGGATCGAGCCTGAGTGTTAGTTGAGTGGCCTCTGTGGCGAAGATATCGAGCGCGACGATCGGTGAAAAGTGCAGTGTGGGCGCTTGTTTATCCTTCCACGAGCCAATCAATAGGGTAAATTCGACGCCCGCCTCCTGCCAAGTGGGCAGCTGGGGATAATGGTCGAACCTCGGGGCTGTGTCTTTATGTTCCAGTGGCAGCGCAATCCATAGTTGCACCGCATGCATAGTGCGATGACCTTCGACGGACTCTTCGGTGTGGGCGATACCATGGCCTGCGGTCATCAAATTGACTTGCTTAGGGCGGATCACTTGGGTGCTGCCTAGGCTGTCCCTGTGCATGATTTCCCCCTCCAGCATCCAAGTGAAGGTTTGAAGGCCAATATGGGGATGCTCGCCCACATTCATTAAGGGGCCGTCGGTGACTGGGCCAATATGATCCAGAAAGCACCAAGGGCCTATGAGTCGACGCGGTTTTTGCGGAATCTCCCGTGCTACGGGTATCCCGCCTACATCACCGATTTTGGAGGCTATATGTTGGATTTGGATCCGCCCATCTTCGACGGGGCATTCCCTTGGGCCGCCGTAAAACGGCGACGTTTGCATTTGACTCATATCGACTCCTTATCTTCATTTAGACACGGATAGATTTAACATTTATGCTGGTGCAGCGAGGCGATATTATCGCCCTCAAGGTCTGTTACTCGATGCTCGACCTTAATGACTTTAACGCAATATTGGGAATAAGGGATGTTAACAGACCCTGTTTTTTGGCTGGTGGCGATTCCTGCGGTGTTGATCACTGGGATCTCTAAATCGGGTTTTGCCGGCGGCGTCGGTGGCTTGACCGTGCCCCTGTTAGCGCTAGCCATAAGCCCAGCAACTGCGGCGGCAATCATGTTACCACTGCTGATTTATATGGATTTTTTAAGTGTTCGTTCGTGGTGGGGTCAACATAATCCACGCCAATTATGGATCCTCTTACCCGCGGCGATTGTGGGCATAGGTATAGCCTATTGGTTGTTCGACCGATTAAACGAAGATTACTTACGGGCGATTTTAGGCTGTGTGTCCTTAGGGTTTGGTCTTTATGGCTTGGTTTTAGGGGATAAAACCCAAGCGACCCCTTCACCTTTGGTGGGACGACTCTGCGGCTTAACCGCAGGTTTTACCAGCTTTGTGGCCCATGCAGGCGGGCCGCCACTCAATGCCTATTTGCTGCCGTTACGCTTGGCCAAACCAGAGTTTTTAGCCACGGCAGTGGTATTTTTTGCGGTGGTGAATCTGGTTAAGTTAGTGCCCTACAGTCTGCTCGGGCAAATTAACCAAGGTAACATTCTGATTTCTCTGTTACTTGCGCCTTTGGCTTGGTTAGGGGTAAAACTGGGGTTGTCGATCCAAGATAAGATCAGCGATAGGTTGTTTAAACGCATCATCTTGATTTTAATGGTGCTGGTGGGTATTCGCTTATTGTGGACGGCGTTATAGTTTTAAGCTTGAGATTAGCTTAGGCTGTTACCATCGATTTTTTCACGGTATGTTAGTTATCGCTTTGATAGCACCCGATATTACGCAAGAATTGCCCGCGATGAGTTTTACGCTAATGAAACGATTACTGATAGTTATCTTAGCCTTAGGTCTTGGTGCCTGTGCGAGCGCGCCAGAACCTAAGCCTGTGGTCAAGCAAGTTGAACCCGTCTCGGTATGGAACGATAGCAATATCGCCGAATTGCATTCCGAATGGCGCGGCGTACCTTATCGTTTGGGGGGCGCGACCAAGAAAGGCATCGATTGCTCGGCCTTTGTGTCGGTCGCTTATCAAAAGATGTTGGGCATGACTCTGCCGCGCACAGTGGAGGAGCAGCAAGCACTTGGTAAACCCGTGGCGCGGGATCAACTGCGTAAGGGGGACTTAGTGTTCTTTAAAACTGGCTGGAGCACGCACCATGTGGGTATTTATGTGGGCGGGAATAATTTCCTCCATGTCTCGACGAGCCAAGGGGTAAAAATTTCGAGTCTACTTAATAGCTATTGGGCATCAAAATATTGGAATGCAAGGCGAATTTAAGCCTTGATTACAGGTGGAGACTCTATGACTACAGCGTCTGCTTCGTCCCAACATGAGCCTCTACCCACTTCGGTTTTTCTGGCGATTTTCTCCGCCGTGTTCTTACCCATGTTTTTGGCGGCGGTCGATCAAACCCTACTCGCCACCGCAACTCCTGCCATCGTTGAAGATTTGGGTGGCCTCAGGCAAGCCTCGTGGATCACTATCGGCTATATGTTGGCAATGGCGGCCAGTGTGCCTATTTATGGCTGGCTGGGGGATAACTTTGGCCGCGCCAAAATCTTGATGATTGCCTTAGCGGTGTTCGCGTTAGGCTCGATTGTCTCCGCCAGTGCAGGGACGATGGACCATATGATTGCCGGAAGGATTCTCCAAGGCCTCGGTGGTGGCGGGCTGATGAGTCTGTCCCAATCCCTTGTGGGGGAATTGGTGCCGATACGGCAACGGGCGCGTTTTCAGGGCTATTTTGCCGCTATGTTTACCCTCGCCAGTGTTGGCGGTCCCGTGATTGGTGGTTTTGTGGTGCATGCCTATTCTTGGCACTGGTTATTTTGGGCGAATATTCCCTTGGCTATGCTGGCGGTTTGGCGGCTTAATCGCTTGCATAAACAGAGTGTTAAACCTGTACGACTGGGTCGGTTTGACTTGCTTGGCGTGCTGTTATTTCCTTCTATCATTACGGCGCTGCTGTATTGGTTGTCTGTGGCAGGGCAAGACTTTGCTTGGCTATCGGCCACAAGCTTAGGCTTTATGGGATTTATCTTTGTGGGCGCCGCCCTGCTGTTGTGGTGGGAGCGTCAGCGTGAGAGTCCTTTCTTACCGCTGGATTTACTCGCCAACAAAGCCATTTATATGCCGCTATTAACCGCAGCGCTGTTTGCCGCCTGTCTGTTTGCGATGATCTTCTTTTTACCCATTTACTTGCAGGTCGGTCTGCAAACCAATCCGGCCAAAACTGGCTTGCTGCTGATACCAATGACCTTTGGTATAGTGACAGGTTCTACTATTGCGGGCCGGTTGTTGAGCCGAGATGTGGCACCTAAATGGTTGCCGACCTTCGGGATGGGGCTGGCTTCTATCGGTTTACTCTCTATCGGTTTAGTCCCGCCCAATGCGGATCTTATTGGCGGATTAGGTGTGCTGGTGGGCATAGGGTTAGGAACCGTGATGCCCAGCGTGCAGTTAGTTGTGCAGAGTGTGTCGGGCAAGGCGCGTTTAAGCCAAATTACCGCTATGGTGTCCTTGTGTCGCTCCATGGGCGCGGCAATTGGTACGGCCTTATTCAGCCTGTTGCTATATAGCTTGTTACCGCTCGAAGGGGCGCAGGTGGGGATTGCGGCGATAAAAAAGCTACCCATTGAGGTTGTGCATCACGCCTTCCAATGGGGTTTTATCGCGGCGGCCTTGGTGGCGCTCAGCTCTGCGATTGTAGGGTATCTCTCGCCCGCCACAGCGCTTAGGGATCATGAGTAGATTTGTTGGTGCATGACGGATTTAAGCTGTGTAGTATTTGCGATAGGTTAGCTTCCGCTGTGACCCCATTCTTTGCCAGGAATTCTGCATGACAACTAAAAACTGGACCTTAAAGAGCATAGCTAACGAGCTAGGTGTCTCTAACGCCACTGTTTCTAATGCTTTTAATCGTCCCGATCAACTATCGGAAAAACGCCGCAACGAAATTTTGGCCGCTTGCTCTAAATTGGGTTACTTTGGCCCAAACAAGGCGGCGCAATCCTTACGTAGAGGCAAATTTGATACCGTCGCGCTGGTATTGTCCGATAGTGTTGAATATATGGTGTCCGATCCTGTCGCCAGTAAGTTTATGAAGGGTGTGGCTTCGGTATTGGAGCGGGAAAAACTCAACTTATTGCTGTTTTCGGGCAGCTCTGACAGTGTGAATGCGGTGGCAGATTTTGTGGATGGGTTTATTTGTTATGGTTGCCCCCGTAATGCCTTGCTTGCTGAGCAATTGAAACAGGTTAAGAAGAAGGTGGTTACAGTGGATTTTGATATCCACCGCAACGCCGCTGTCAGCATTGACAATAAGTTAGCCGCCTATGAGGTGGCAAAATTGGCATTAAAATCACCTACCGATCAGGTTGCAATATTAGGCCTAAGACTGCTCGATACCCATTTAACCTGCCGAGTTTACGATTTGAATTTGCTCGAAATCGATATGTCGATTGCACACCAGAGGTTGCAGGGATATTTACAGGCAATTGAGGAAACCGGTATTACCCTTGGCAATGATCGGATTTGGAATATTCCTGAAAGTAATGCGGAATATGCGCGGATTGCAGCCAAGGAGGCGCTAAATTCAACGCCAAGACCCAATGTATTTTTATGCATGAGTGACTTAATTGCTCTTAGTGTGCTGGGTGAGGCGCAGGCGATGGGATTAGCGATCCCTGAGGATATTCGTGTAGTGGGGTTTGATGGTATTGATGAGGCGACTCGCTCGAATCCTCCGCTGACTACGGTTTATCAATACTCTGAACAAAAAGGCCAAATGGCGGCGCAGATGTTTATCGACGATGCTGTACATGCTCAGGTATTAGGGTATGAATTACGTTTAGGTAAAAGCTGTTAATATATTGATTTTTAACTGCAAAAGGCGCTGTTAAAGCGCCTTTTGTTTTATGTTTGGTATTTATCCCTGCGCTGGGGTGAGCAGGTCGGCTAAGTTGATTTGGGTTTCGATGCTTTGCTCATCAAGCAGGGTGATCAGCCCTTGTTTATTGGCAAAGTCGAGATTAAGACTCGCCTGCGCATTTACCGCAGACCATGTGAGTGTTAGTGATTTTCCACTGGCTGCCATCGTAAAACGGCCATTAAATGCGGCGCTGCTATTACGCAGTTTAATCAATTGAATAAGAGCGTTAACCACTGGTTTCTGCAGGGCTTGTTGCACTTTTTCTCGGTTTAAATAGGGGCGATTAATATCTCGGCCAACATGGGTTTGATTTAGCAATACCATGTCGTTGGGTATGGTAAGTAGGCCTGCGTAGTACACCTGCGGAATACCCGGTGCGAAAAACTGAATCGCCCGAGCCATCAAGTAATCTAGGTCATTTTGCCCGAGGGCATCGTAATAGGTGCAGTTGATTTGATACAAATCGACATTGCTGGCGGCTGCCCCTGTGGCTTGTAAACTCTCGCCTTGACTGTTGCTGTGTATGGTTTCAACTAGATTATCGATTTGTTTTTCGTCCAATAATCCTTGTAAGCCATCCATTGGGCCCACATCGATAATGCCGATACCATCGTGGGTATCGAGTACGGTAATGCAGTTGCGAGGCGCCATTTCAAGCCAGTGGCTCAGGGCACGACAATCTTGGCTGAAGAGCGTGTGTAAAATCAGCGGTGGTAATGCAAAGTCGTAAACCATATCGACCCGTTTAGCGATATCGATTTGCGTCATGTGATGGGAGTGAATTTCGGCTAGGGTTGTCATGCCTAACTGATTGGCTTGCTTCGCTAATTTATCTACAAACTCGAAGGATTCCTCAATCATAAAGCAGCTAGTGCCGGGCTTTTTGATCGCATAACCTGCGGCATCTAAGCGGATTAAATTGACTTTGCTGTGGTTAAATCGCGCCAATACACGGTTTAAGTAATCTTTACCTGCTGCGGAGTGTACGTCGATATCGATTTGGTTACGGGTAAAGGTGGTCCAAAACTCTTCCGTTGAACCATCCGCTAAGGTGTAAGTGCTAAAGCAGCTCCCTGGGCGAGGGCGGTAGATAGCTTCTTGATCTTGCTTGCTTAATCCCTCAGGGAATACCTTGTCCTTGGTTAGGAATAAATCCCAGTAAGCCGATTGTTTGCCATGCTTGAGCACATCTTTAAACTCGGGAGACTCCGCGGACATATGGTTAACGATCAAGTCGGCCATGATGTCGAACTCTTCACCTATGCTTTTGACATCGTCCCAATCACCTAAGCGTGAATCCACTTGCACATGGTCTATGGGATCAAAACCCGCATCGCTGCCATCGATAGGATAGTAAAAGGGCAGTAGGTGAACGCCCCCAAATAACCCCTGTAACTCGTTATTGAGTAAGGCTTTGAGTTCTTTGAGTCCGGCACCGGTTATCCGATCGACATAGGTGATCAATTGCACTTGATTTTTCATACTTTGCCCACGTTTGAGTAGCCTTCCCAGAGTAAAGTTTGCCCGCGTTTATTTATAAATTGCGCAAACAAACTTAATCGATTAAGTTGTATATTTAACCAATGTGAAACATTATTCAAGTGGTTTGTTTTATTTTTGAGTTAGTCTTGGGTTTTGGGGGGATTAGCTCACTGCTGTACATAAATAATGCCTAAAGCTGTTTGGGGCTTAGCCAGCTTCAGAGGGAGTTAGGCGCGATAACGATAAGGTGAAACAGTATGGTAAGTGATTCAAATTCTGTAGAAAATCGCCATCACACTCGTATTCGAGTGCTGACGTATTTAATGTTTTTTATGTTTGCTATGACCTCCGATGCCGTGGGCGTGATCATCCCGCAGCTGATTGCTGAATTTGGCCTCTCTTTGTCTCAGGCGAGCGCCTTCCATTATATGCCGATGATTTTTATCGCAATAAGTGGCCTGTTTCTGGGTTTTTTGGCGGATAAAATAGGGCGTAAACTAACCATTTTATTAGGGTTGTTGTTGTTCGCTATTGCCTGTTTTTTATTTGCGCTTGGGGAGTCGTTTTATTATTTCCTGATGCTATTGGCCTTGGTGGGCTTGGCAATTGGGGTATTTAAAACTGGGGCTTTAGCCCTGATCGGTGATATCTCTCGGTCACCAAAACAACATTCCAGCACCATGAACACGGTCGAAGGATTCTTTGGGGTTGGCGCGATGGTGGGGCCAGCCATCGTCAGCTATCTGCTTATCAGTGGTGTGTCATGGAAGTATTTGTATTTTGGGGCGGGTGTATTTTGTCTGCTGCTCTGTTGGTTAGCGTTTAGGGCCGATTATCCGCAGGTTAAGCAATCCTCGACGGAAACAATTAATCTGGCGAACACCTTCAGTATGATGAAAAACCCTTATGCATTAGGGTTTTCCCTTGCGATTGGTTTGTATGTGGCCACCGAAGTGGCGATTTATGTATGGATGCCTAGCCTGCTGCAAGAGTATCAGGGCGATTACACTGTACTGGCGGCTTATGCCTTGACCCTCTTTTTTACCCTGCGAGCAGGTGGGCGGTTTTTGGGCGGATGGATACTAAATCACTTTTCGTGGCAACAGGTTATGTTTTGGTTTAGCTTAGCGATTAGCCTTTGCTATCTCGGTTCTATGCTCTATGGGGTTGAGGCCGCTGTGATTCTCTTGCCTCTCTCTGGGCTGTTTATGTCAATGATATATCCCACCTTAAACTCCAAGGGGATCAGTTGTTTCCCCGTGGCGCAGCACGGTTCTGTGGCAGGGGTAATCCTGTTTTTTACCGCGGTTTCTGCGGCGCTGGCTCCCCTTTGTATGGGGTTAGTTGGAGATATTTTCGGCCATGTGAAGTATGGCTTTTACCTCGCTACTGGGTTTGCGGTTTTACTGTGCCTGTTAGCGGGCGTTAACCTGATTAAAGATCCTACTCAATCATTGTTGGGCCGTGAAACCGCTTAAATTGGAATGTGAAAGAAAAATTTTTTCTGTCACATTTCTCCGATTAATCAATTAACTATCTATTTTTCTCACTTTAAGTTTGTGGGTCTGTACAAAAAACACACTTGATTTTTGTTATTTAGTTGCTAACTTGTTAACTTAATCGATTAAGATGTTTTTTAGTAAAGTGAAATAACAGGCTAATCGATTAACAACAATTTCAGTAGAAGTCGCCGTGGGGAGAGGGGCGGCTTCTCAAATATGGGTGGGGACATAAAAATGATAAATCGCACATCACAACAATTCTTGTTAAGCACAATCGCCGTCTTGGTGAGTTCTCAGCTTTGGGCTGCCGATGCACCTGCACAGGAAGAAACCAAGAAAGATGCGTTAGGCCTTGAGCGCATTACTGTTACGGGCGTGGCCCGTGGCACCCGCGTCATGGACTCGAGCGTGTCAGTCAGCAGCGTATCACTCGCCGAGTTGGAGGTTAGTACTCCACGTTCATCCGCCGAAGCATTTCGGATCATTCCAGGGATGAAGGTGGAATCAACGGGCGGCGAAGGTAATGCTAACATTGCTGTACGTGGCTTACCTGTGGCATCGGGTGGTGCTAAGTTTCTTCAAATTCAAGAAGATGGTTTACCAATTCTACAGTTTGGCGATATTGCCTTTGGTAATGCGGATATCTTTTTACGTTTAGACTCTACAGTACAAACCATTGAATCTATTCGTGGTGGTTCGGCATCCACTGCGGCGAGTAATGCTCCCGGTGGCATTATTAACGTGATCAGTAAAACCGGAAGTTCAGATGCTGGCAGCGTGTCGACCACCTTTGGCTTGGACTACGATACCTTCCGTACCGACTTTGAATATGGCACCAGCATCAATGACAGCCTGCGTTTCCATGTGGGTGGTTTTGTGCGTACTGGTGAAGGCCCTCGCCAAGCAGGTTATGACGCCAACAAGGGCGGTCAGGTAAAAGCTAACATAACCAAAGAGTTCGATAGTGGCTATGTTCGTCTTTATTTCAAACACTTAGATGATAAAAGTATTGGCTACTTACCCATGCCAATGTATTCGGACGGTAGCTCTGTCCCAGGTTTTAATGCGAAATCCGATGCCATTCAGTCAGCATATTTCCTCTCGACCCTGAGTTTGGGCGCCGATGGTGAGCGTCGTCGTGGTGATATGCGCGATGGTATGAACCCTGAGGTTAACTCTGTGGGTTTAGAGGCGTCTTTTGATTTAGGCAACGATTGGCAGGTCGAAAACCGCTTCCGTTTCTCGGATGTGAGTGGCAATTTTATGGCGCCATTCCCAGCCGAAGTGGCTAATGGCGCCGACATTGCGGCCAGTATCGCCGGCACTGGCGCTAAGTTAATTTATGCCAATGGCCCTGATGCGGGCAATCCTATGGATGGACTCGCCATGCGGATCCATACCTTCGACGTTAAGATGAATGACTTTGGCTCAATCGTAAACGACTTAAAATTAACGAAAACCTTTGACGATACCAGCGTTACTCTGGGTTATTACAATGCCACCCAAAATATCAATATGACCTGGATGTGGAACTCCTATTTGATGGAAGTCAAAGGGGATAACGCCGCATTGCTTGATGTTGTGGCCGCCGATGGTACCGCCTATTCCGATGCTGGGCTCTACGGCTATGGTGTGCCTTATTGGGGTAATTGTTGCCAACGTAATTACGATACCGAATACAACATTAAGGCGCCTTATCTTGCGGTCGCGTCAAGCTTTGGGGATTTATCGCTGGATGCCAGTGTGCGTTACGACAGCGGCGATGCCAGTGGTTACTACGCCGGCAATGTGCAATCGCAAGTCGATATGAACTTGGATGGCGTAATCTCTATTCCTGAGCAAAGTGTCTCTTCTATTGATAATGCTAATCCGCAACCCGTGAATTATGACTGGAGCTACACTTCCTATTCACTCGGCGCAAACTATCAGTTTGACAGCGATTTAGCTGCTTTTGGTCGCTTGAGTCATGGCGGCCGTGCCAACGCGGATCGCCTGTTATTTGGTAAGGTTCGTGCCGATGGTTCAGTGGCAAAAGAAGATGCAGTCGATAATGTGGATCAATATGAGTTAGGCGTTAAGTACCGCTACGATGACTTATCGGTGTTCGCGACCGCTTTCTACTCCGAGACCGAAGAGCAAAACTTTGAGGCGACGAGTCAGCGTTTCTTCGACCGTAAGTACAAAGCCAAAGGGATTGAAATTGAATCGGCCTATTTTATCGGTGACTTCGATTTTAGGGGTAATGTCACTTGGACCGACGCTGAAATTGCTAAGGACGCTCTAACACCAGACGTTGTCGGGAATACTCCAAGAAGACAGGCCGACTTTATCTACTCGCTGATGGGACGTTATAACTTTGACCAAGGTTCAGTGGGCATCAACCTGATTGGCACTACTGACTCCTATGCACAAGATAATAATGATCTGAAGTTTGATGGTTACAATCAGGTCAATGCCTTTGCAACCTACAACTTAACTCAGGCCTTAAGTGTCTCCTTAAACGTCAACAACCTGTTTGACGCCACGGGTATCACAGAGGCTGAGGAAGGTTCGATTCCTGATAACAATATTATCCGCGCTCGCACCATTAATGGCAGAACCACGAGTGCAACCTTGAAATACGAGTTTTAACTCCGGCGGGTTTGAGGTTTAAAACCGACAATTTAAAAGGCCCATCCAGCATGGGCTTTTTGCTTAACTAATAGAAATATAAAGGGATCCATATGACGGTATTACTCAGTTTTGGAGAGGTGTTAGTGGATTTATTACCCACAGAGGCTAACGACAAATCCCATCAAGCCATTGCGGGCGGCGCGCCTGCAAACGTGGCTGTAGGTTATGCCAAACTGGGCGGTAAGAGTTATTTTGCTGGCGGCATTAGCAGCGATGATTATGGCGTAATGTTAAAACAAGCCCTCGAGAACGAAGGCGTTGCTACAGATTATTTGGCCGAAGTGCCAGGTGCGCCAACGGCGACAGTGGTGGTAAATTTGGATGAAAATGGTGAACGAACCTTCGAGTTTAACCGCCAAGGGACTGCCGACCTTTGCTATAGTCAGCGCCATTTCGATGCCATTCCATGGCCACAGATGGATGTTTTTCATCTCTGTTCCAACACCTTTACCGAAGCGAGCATTTTTAACGCGAGCATCTATGGTGCCCGTTGCGCTAATTCATTCAATAAGATAGTGAGTTTTGATGTTAACTTGCGCTTATCACTCTGGCCCGATACCGCGTTGCTTGCAGAGCGAGTAGAGCAGTGTTTTCGTTACACACAAGTGCTGAAAATGAGCCGTGAAGAAGCCGACTATTTAGCCTTAACGCGGAATAAGAGTTTCGAAGATTATTTGCAGTTTTGTTTGGCGCAAGGTGTTGAAGTGATTTTGATTACTGACGGCGCCAATCCAGTGCAGTGCATCACAGTAGATGAGCGATTTAGCGTGCCAGTCCCCCAAATTAAAGCCGTAGATACCACGGCGGCGGGCGACAGCTTTATGGCGGGATTTTTGTTTGCACTGGGTTCTGAGTTGGAGTTTGATCTCGAGCATTTAACCTTAAAACATCGACTTGCATGTCAGGCACAGTTGCGCAAGGCGGTTGAGTTTGCGGTGCGTTGCGGCGCCGTAACCTGTTGTCAGAAGGGCGCTTTCCCTGCTTTACCCACATTGTCGCAGGTGAGTTAACACTTCACTCCAAACTATTAAGCTAAGGTGAGCTATGGCTTGTCTTAGCTTTTTTCGAGCATATTGCGCGAACTTCATCACGTTTTACTTGCCCCATTGGTCGAGCATTTGTGCTATTTTAGCTGCGGCTTATAGTCGAAGGAGCATAGGTTTCTCCTCTGCTTTCGGTCGATATGGTTTTATTTCAACATGATTGGGGATTTCCTATGAGCAAAGCAAAAATCGGGATTGTAACGGTGAGCGATCGTGCCAGCGCGGGGATTTATGAGGATATCTCGGGCAAGGCGATTATCGACACCCTCAATGATTACCTCACCAGCGAGTGGGAGCCGATTTATCAAGTGATCCCCGATGAGCAGGATGTGATTGAAGCGACCCTGATCAAGATGGCCGATGAGCTGGATTGCTGCTTGATTGTGACCACGGGCGGTACTGGCCCAGCAAAACGCGATGTGACGCCCGAGGCGACTGAGGCCGTGTGCGATCGTATGATGCCGGGCTTTGGCGAGTTGATGCGCGCTGAGTCATTAAAGTTTGTGCCTACGGCGATTCTCTCGCGCCAAACTGCGGGCTTACGGGGGGATTCATTAATTGTGAACCTGCCGGGCAAGCCTAAATCAATCCGTGAATGTTTAGATGCGGTATTCCCAGCGATTCCTTACTGTATCGACCTGATGGAAGGGCCGTACCTCGAGTGTAACGAGGCCGTGATGAAACCTTTTAGACCTAAGGCAAAATAATCCGCGCTGCAAGATTGCATAAACCCAAGCCTAGCTTGGGTTTTTTATTGGCATTTGTTGTGGACTGTTGTGGTCGCGCTAAGTCGCAAGTACGCAGCTTGACTTAGCGCCTATAGACACAGCTTTAATACTCTGTAATACGAGTTTAACTGCGGTGCATTAATGACTATTTTAATGCCTCAATTTGCTGTGCCAGTGTGGTCTTAGCGGCGTTGTCCTCTGCATCTGTCACTATGCGCTCCAGCACTTGCACACGCTCGATAAGCACCTGATTCTGTAAGCTCAACTGGGTGAGTTTATCCTCAAGCTGCCGATCGTTTCCGCCACCCAATTGGCGCATTTTTAGGTAATGCTTGAACATCTCTGTGGCGCTTACACCGATAATAAAGGTCACCATAATGACCATGATAATAAATTCTTTTTCCATGATTGGCTCCTTAACTCAATGTTAGGGCGCGGCGCGCCCTCTGCGGGTTGATAGTGTTATAAACCGAAGATCACTTTTTCGCTCTTTAACGATTTTTCCATGCCGAATGCCAGTATTACCGCAATGGCGAGTGTGCCCAAGGTCGATACCAGCAATTGCAGCATGTTCATATCTTTACCTTTAATAAAGTCCATCAGTGCCTGTTGCTGACCCGAAACGGGCAACCATTGCAGGACGTCGGGCGCGATGTTGTAGCTGGCGGCCATCGACAGTGCCAAGGGCACAAACAGCACCATGGTTAGATAGGACTGGGCTTCTTTAAAGGTTTTGGCCATAAAGGACACAAACAATTGCAAACAGGCAGCCATCAGGGCAACTGGGATACCGACCAGCAGCATCAACGCCATAAATTCGCTGGTAATGCTGACGCTAAAGCCGAGCTCCTGCCAAGGCACGAAGGTATAGGCGACCTTAGATACTAACAAAATCAACACTAAGCCGAGCAGGGCAAACAGACCGACAGCAATGATTTTAGAGAGCACTAATTGGCGCGTGGTCAGCGGATGGCTGAGTAACAATGCCAAGGAGTTACGCTCACGCTCACCGGCGCTGGTGTCGATGGCCAAGTTCATCCCCGAGATAAACACTGAGTAAATCATAGTGAAAATGGCGATGCCTAAGATCATCCCGCCCTTAGAGTCGGTGGTGGCTTGGTCGTGCACATTCACTTTCAGGGGCTGCACCACGCGAGGGTCGATACCGCGGGCGATTAAGCGCAGGCTGCCCATTTCGGCGCTGTAGGCCTGCAACTGTTTCTCTAAGCGGCGAATCGAGTTTTGCAGTTTTTCCTCTGAGTTATCGGCAACGATAGTGATTTCTGCGCCTTTGCCTTGGTTCATCTGCTTGGCATAGTCGGGGCTGATAATCAGCTCGATGGCTTTCAAATCCTTCGCGCCAGCTTCGCCTTGGGTAATGCCCTTGTTAGACAAAAATCGCACTAAATCCGGCGCTTTGTCGGGATTAGTGATGCTGATTTTAAGATCGTCCGGGCTGGTCAGCTGGCCGATAAGCACCATAAACAGGCCGCACATGATCAGCGGCGTACCGATGGCGTAGTAGAGTCCCGCCATCACAGAGCGTTTATCGCGGGCGGCGTCTATCAGTTCCTTGCGAACCATTGCGATGATTTTGTTCATGATTATTCCTTATCCCAAGTTTATCTGTTCGCTATTAAGTCGAAGCAGGTGTTATCGCAATTTGTGTGAGCGTTAATGCTGTGAGTCATCATGCGGCAATGCCCTCATCGGTACCGATCAGCTGGATAAAGGCATCTTCGAGTGAGGCCTTACCCGTTTGCGCGCAGAGTTGCTCTGGGCTGCCGATGGCGACCACTCGACCCTGCGCCATCACGATCACTTGGTCGCACAAGGCCGCGACTTCTTGCATCACATGGCTGGAAAACAGCACGCAATGCCCTTGATTCTTAAGGTCGATAAGAATATCCCGCAGCAAGCGAGTGCTCATTACATCCAGCCCACGGGTCGGCTCGTCGAGGATAATATTGCTCGGGCTGTGGACTATGGCTTGGGCGAGGGCGGTTTTCATTCGTTGCCCTTGGGAGAAGCCTTTACAGCGGCGATCGCTGATATCTTCGAGGCGCAGTTTAGCGATGACATTGTCGGTGGCCGCCTTGGCATCGCTTGCGGATAAACCGCTGAGTTCGGCAAAGTAACGGATATATTCCCGCGGCGTTAAGCGCTCATACAGACCGAACGGGTCGGGGAATAAGCCTAACTGCTGCTTAGCACCAATCGGGTCGATGGCAACGTCGATACCTTCAATTTCAGCCGTGCCAGTATCGGGTTTTAACAGACCGAAAATCGTGCGTAAACAGGTGGTTTTACCCGCGCCATTAGGGCCGAGCAGGCCGGTGATCTGGCCATTTTCGGCAACAAAACTCAAATCGTTTAGGGCCTGCACTTCGCCGATGCGCTTAGAAAGATGGGATACTTTGATCATGACTTACTCCTTGGCTCCAGTGCTGGGCTTATCTTTGGAAGAGTGGGTTGCATCTTCGGTCGCGAGTGGCTCAACCGAGCTGGCATTTAAATAGAAGCTACGGCGCACATCCTTCTTCAAACATTCACCATCGAGATCTTTGACCGAACCAGTACGCACTAACTCGGCGACTAGGTTATTGGCGCAGGACTGATAGGCCACACCATGGGTAGCATAAGGTGCGACAAAGTGTTTGGCGTTGGTGAGTTTTTCCATCGCCAGTTCTCCCCAGCTCGGTGGGGTTGCAGGGTCAATTTCGCCCGATAGCAACAGCGTGGGGATTGCACTCTTAATAGGCTCGCTAAAGCTGGCATCGACGGGCGGCACCTTCCACACAGAACACGATGCTTCGAGGCTTTCGAGCATGGTTTTGCCTACATAGGAGGTTTTGGCCTGTTCGCGCATCGCTGGGGTGATGCGATGTATGTCTTCACCGCAGACGACTGAGGCGTGCATGCCCATCGCCATGCCTGCACCATCGGTAGTTAAGGCATACAATCCGAGTAACGGTTGATAGTTTTCTTTGGCGGCCTGATGAATCGCATGGGGCACTAAGGCGCGCACATTGGTTTGATATAACGCCATTCTGATCGCGCCGTAAAACTTCGCGCGAGTGAGCGTGAGTAAGGACTTTTCACCCGTGACTGGGTCGTGCACTTGCTCTGTGATTGGCCCTTCGGTCAGTCTTGCAACCACTTGGTCAAACTCGGCCCTGAGCCCAGGAAACTCGGCATGGCAGGCCGCGGTTTCTTGGCAATCTTTAAACAGCAAGTCAAAGCCGCGCTCAATTGCCGAGCCGATTTCTAATACGCTTTGCTGCATCGGCACTACGCCGTCTAAGGTGACTGTGGCTAGATGCTCGGGATACAAACGCATATAGAGCTGCGCCATGCGTGTGCCGTAAGAAATGCCGTATAAGTGCAGCTTTTTGTAGCCTAAATGGGCGCGCACGGCTTCGAAGTCTGCCACTGCATTGAGACTGCCGTATTGGGTTACATCGCTACCCGTTAATTGATCTCGGCATTTTTGCGCCTCGGCTAAGCTATCAATATTGTCATCGTTGAGGGCGAGTAAGGATTGTTCACCTGCATCGCAATTCAATAGATTTGAGCGACCTGTACCGCGTTGATCAATCAGCAAAATATCCCGCTGCTGTCGCACTTTATTCAGCATGCTATCAAAGCTTGCCGCATTATCTATGGCCGATTGACCTGGGCCGCCTGCTATCGCCAGCAGTGCTTCTTCATGATTGACGTTTTTCACCGCAGGCAAGACCACATAATGCACTTGGATCTGTTTGCCATCGGGCTTGTTGGGATTCTCAGGCACAGTCACAAAGCCGCAGTTTAAACGGTCCGAAACACCGTCCACATAACAGGTATTTGTGGGGGTTGTTGAAGGAGCTGATTTTTCACTTGCCCAAACCGTTGCGCTAGCCATAGCGAGCATAAGCGTACTAAACCCTATGATTTTGCGAGTTGAAATATGTTTATGCCAGCCTGTGTTTGAACGCTTAATCGCAACGCAAGCGCCGGCATTATGGGACTTCCTGTGGATCATGCTATCTATCATGAGCGCTTTCCTTTTTGCATTTCAGGATGAGTGTGATACTTTAAATACAGTGTATCGGTGTATCAATGTATTAATACAGTGTGTAAAGCCTAATGTTAGAACTTTTAAATGTCAACCCCAGCAGTGGTGAGCCAATTTACAAGCAATTACACGAGCAAATCGTGCGCTTGATTGTGGGCGGCCAACTGCAAGAGGAAGACGTATTACCCTCAGTGCGCCAGATTGCGGAATACCTTGCGGTGAACCCGATGACAGTATCTCGCGCGATTCAGCAATTGGTGGATCAGGGCTGGTTAGAACGCCGCCGTGGGCAGGCGACTCGAGTTGCTGCCCGTACCGAGGCGATGGAGTCGGGCGTGAGTCTGCTTGAGCCGCAATTAGATGGCTTATTGGCACAAGCCAAGCAGCTGGGCGTGAGCCTGCCCGAGTTGCTGCAATTGATTAACGAGCGCTGGCAAGCCTAGTCGGCCCAAGCGAAAACGAGAATAAAAAGGACGCAATTCGATGGATCAAGAGTTTCCCCCAATACTTGAGTTTTCTAAGGTAAACAAAGTTTTTCGTGGAAAAAATGGCGTTGAAAAACAGGCGTTAAAGGATCTGTCCTTGTGCTTGTCTGCCGGGATGGTGGTTGGCTTATTGGGACAAAATGGTGCGGGTAAATCGACTTTAATGCGCTGCGCTTTGGGGATTCTTTCGCCCGATTCGGGTGACATCCGCACCTTAGGTGAGACGCCGGAACAACTCTCGTCTGCCGCAAAGGAGCGCCTTGGCTATGTGCCACAACAGCCCTTTGGTTATGAAGGTTTTACCGTTGAGCGCGCTCTTGATTTACACCGCAGCTTTTATCCCCATTGGGACATGCAATTAGAGCAAGATTGGCTTGCCCGCTTCGAATTAGATGTGACTCAACAGGTACAACGCTTGTCCGTTGGGCAGCGTCAATCCTTGGCCTTGATCATGGCGATGGCCTATCGTCCCGAGTTGCTGATCCTCGACGAACCCGTGGCCAGTCTCGACCCGATAGTCAGACGCAAGTTTATGGTCGATTTGTTCGACTTGGCCCTCGAATCCGGCTCGGCGGTGCTGTTTTCATCCCATATCACCTCAGATTTAGAGCGGGTCGCGAGTCATGTGGCACTGATTAAACAGGGCGAATTAGTGCTGTTTAAGGAAATCGATGCTCTACGGGAAGAGGTGCGTCTACTCAAACTGGCTGTGGGTACGGAGTTGCCTGAGCAGGTGCGTATTTTGAGCCGTGATGGTAATTCTGTGCTGGTGGATAGTGGCGCAATCGATCTCAATCTTCCCGGCGTGCAGCGAAGTGAAGCGCTTAATTTGGAGCAACTCTTTGTGGAGTTACACAAATGAGTTCAGCTAAACCGCTTGTGCAACCTACTGATAAGCCTGCAACACAGCATTCAATCAATCCCTTTAACGGCATGCTGCGCCTGTGGTTATTTGACGTGGGCAGTGTGAGTTTTTTGGGTACCGGATTATTTGGCTTAGCCCTGAGCGTTTTGGCGGGATGGGCTGGGCAGAAGGAGAGTTTTGATATTTTTGTCGGCATGGGGATTGTCTCTACCTCAGCTGCGGTCGCATGGCAGTTGATTCGCTTGATGGCGAGTGAATGCTCAATCTTAATCCCCCGTTATCGGCAGAATATTTTTATCCAGTGCGAGGTGATGCTCATTGGCGTGTTTAGCCTTGCGGTGCTCTTATGCGTATTGTTTGATTTTACCTCTAGCCTGTCGCTACTGGTGTTTGCCCAAGGGATAAGCTTAGGTTTTATTTTGCTGTGTCTGCGGCACACCCAATGGTTTTACTCCTCATTTTTACTGTTTATCTTAGTGCCGTTTTCTAGCGCTTTGGCTGAGCAAGTACCATTGTGGCTGAGCATCATAGTGTTGTTTGTGTTTGTCGTTCTGATTTGGCGCCTCTGCCTAGTGTTACCTTGGCGGGTGGAAGCACGCAGTGTGTACCTCAACGGGTTAGAAATGGGCTGGTTTTGGTTGCCTAATCTGCAATCCATGCGGTTTTTGAGCCGTTTCGAGCGTTATTTGCATCCGGTTAACTTTTTTATCGGGCCGATGTTAACCGTATTGCTGTTGTTGCTGCCCGTGCTGACATTGGTGCTGGGGGTATTATCCCATCAGTTTAATTGGGATTTTCCGGTGTTACTGCTACTGGCGCAGTTTTGTGTGATCAGCTGTTCGCTGGTGCATTGGAGTCGGGTGCAACGAGCGCGTGCAACAGAGTTACTGTTGTTGATGCCGGGTTTTGATGGCAGAACCGGTTTGGTTAATGCTTTTGCCCGAGGGCAGCAACGATTGCTGTATCTCATCAGTGTCGGCATGTTGCTCTGTAGTGTGTTTATTACTTGGCTCAATGGCGGGATAAGTGCGCCATTGCTGGCGCATTTAGTGATGAGCACCTATTGGGCTTGTGCCTTGGTGTTAGGGCTAGGTTGCCTGTGCCGCCGAGTGTTACAGGTTAGCTTGACTATGCTGGTGGTGCTGGGGCATTCACTATGGGTGTCTATCAGTTTAGCGGCATTGCAGCATGATGGTCATCTATATTATTGGTTAATAGGCGATCTTTTACTGGTTGTGTTGGGGCAAATTGCCCTGTTTGGCGGCCGTAAAAAGTTATGGCGGGGCGATATCGTTGGGCTGTAATCGGCCTTAAATGACGTGATTTGGGCGACATTTGCACAAGATTAGAGCAAAAACTCTTAGTTTTTAGCTTGCCTTCAGGTAGAATGCTGCAAAAGCGGAACACTTGTAAGCTAAAAGGTGAGTCACTCATGTCGCTCGAACAATATCACGTAATTCGACTATTACAGCAGCAAAGCCAGTCGTTAAAGGAGGCTATTGCGCTGGAAGGTTTTGAAATGGCAGCCCCTTGGCATCAAGTCAGTTGGCAGGCATTTGATGAGATCAGCCATAAAATTGCACAAGTGTTGATTCAACTCGGCGTACAAGTGCAAGACCGCTGTGTGATCCTGTCACAAAACTGCCCACAATGGACCTGTGCCGATATCGGCATTCTGAAAAGCCGTGCCATTGTCGTGCCCATTTACCCAACCAGTACCTTAGAGCAAGCCAGCTTTATCATTAATGATGCGGCGGCTAAGGTGATTTTTGTCGACGACGCTAAGCAATATGCGCTGGCCTGCGAGCTACAAAAACAGTGTCCGACTCTAGAGCATGTGATTGTGTTCGATGCCGCAGTTCAGTTGGCTCAGGATAAACCTCAGCATAGACATTTAGATAACGTGCTAGCGCAGGCATACGACCAAAGTGCCGAGCTGGAGCAACGCTTAAAAGACGCGAATCTTGATGATCTGTTAACCCTGATTTATACCTCCGGCACGACGGGTGATCCTAAAGGCGTCATGCTGGATTACCGCAATATGGCTTCGACTGTGCGTCAGCACGATCAGATTTTGCCTTTTAATGCTGGCGATGTGTCTTTAGCTTTCCTACCGCTCAGCCATGTGTTTGAGCGTAGCTGGAGTTTCTACGTTTTATGCCGTGGTGGCCATAATGTGTATCTGCAAAATACCCAAAGAGTAAAAGAAGCGATAAGTGCTGTGCGTCCGCATACCTTGTGTGTGGTGCCGCGTTTCCTCGAGAAGGTTTACAGCGCAGTACAGGATAAGGTAGCGAAATCCGCAGAGGGTCGTAAAAAATTATTTGCTTGGGCGATGGGGGTTGGCGAGCGTCAGTTTGAAGTGAGCCAAGGCCGCGCTAAGGGCGGTTTGTGGTTATCCTTGCAATGGCGTTTGGCGAATAAATTGGTTTACAGCAAGTTGCAGGCAGTGCTCGGTGGACGGTTAAAGTTTATGCCCTGTGGCGGTGCTGCACTTGATTTAAATGTGGCGTCTTTTTTCCATGCTATTGGTATTCCTGTGCTTTGTGGCTATGGCATGACCGAAACAAACGCTACTGTGACCTGTAACACTTTGGATAACCGTGTCGCGGGGTCAAACGGTAAAGTCTTGCCCGAAATCGAAATTAAACTGGGTAAAGACGATGAAATCTTAGTCCGTGGCGATACCGTAATGCGCGGTTATTACAATCGCCCTGAAGATACTGCCGCCGCCTTTGAAGACGGCTGGTTAAAAACCGGTGATGCGGGACGACTCGATGCCCACGGCAATTTGTTTATTACCGATCGTATTAAAGAATTGATGAAGACCTCTAACGGTAAATATATTGCACCGCAAAGGGTTGAGGGTGCTGTTGGGTGTTGTCCTTTTATCGAACAAGTGGCGGTGATTGCCGATGCGCGTAACTATGTGACGGCGCTAATTGTGCCAGCCTTTGAATCCCTCGAAGCATGGGCAAAGGAAAAAGGCTTAAAGTATGAGTCGCCTATTGAGCTGCTGCGCCATAGCCATGTGGTTGAGCATTTCGAGCAGCGTCTCAAACAGCTCCAGCAGGAGTTGGCTAGTTTTGAGCAAATCAAAAAGTTTACCCTGCTGCCGGAAGCTTTTTCGATGGAGGCAGGATTAATCACGCCGACGCTTAAGTTGCGTCGCAAAATGATTTATCACAAGTACGCCCATGAAATTAATGCTATGTATAATAATTGATTGTTAAATATTTGATCTTAAAAGGCCGCTTAGCGGCCTTTTTTGTCTCAACTACTTCCTGACGCATAGTTCTTAGCTTAAAATTCGCCCCGTTTACTGGTGCGCACGAGGCGCAAGGTGTCGGTGTAAAGGATAGTTAAATGGAACTTTCGATTCGTCGTTTATGCGCCGCTGTCGGTGCGGTGTGGTTATCTTCTTTTGTGGTCATTCCTGCTGCGGTTGCGGCGGAATATGACAAAATGGTTCACGGTCCCGTGGATCTTCCCAATGGCCAATGGCTTAATTTTTATCAAAAAGATCAACAGGTATGGGGCGAAATGCTCTATGGCGATGCGCCCGGTGTGCGTATTGACGATTACGGCCGCGCTGAAATCGTGGCGGTGTTTTACCATGACTTTGACAAGGGCGGTACTAAAGAAGTTATCGTCATGCTCAAGGATGCCGATGGTCAGCATCTACGGGGTTATGGCTTTGAGGGTGAAGAGCTAACTAAATTGCCACGCTTGCAAGCCGTGCTCGATGAAGTTGTACCAACCATTAGCACCTTTACCGTGGGTGGGGTTCGCAAGGTGTTAAGCCAGCTGCCGCCGCAGCAGTATCGTATGACCTATGAGGCGGAAGGGGTAAAAGATCCTGATATTAAAGCGATTTTGGATGGGACCTCTAAGCTCAAACCAACATTAATTGGTTATCGCAATTCTGAAGGCACAGCGGCGGATGTAAAAACCGCAGTGGAATACAAGCTGCGCTATCCCGTGACTCGCACCGATAAGGATGCCGAGGGGCGTGAACGAAAATACAGTCTAGTCGCCACGTTTGATCGCAGTGCCTACGTCGAAGAAGATGGCAGTTTTATGTTAGTCGCCATTGGTTATGAGGCCGACGATGTCGATTGGCTTAAAAATGGCAGCGAAAAAATCCCGCGAACAGGGCCTTTTTACGAATTCATGAGCATGGGCAGTACTTGGGCTGGTGTTGCCAGTGAAGCCAATTATGTTCAAGGCGAACTTGATGGTCACTTTGCCGCCTACGATGCCCGCAATGGCAGTGTGATGTATGCCGGTGACTATAAGCTGGGTAAGCAAGTGGGTAAATGGATAGAAGCCGACAGCCGTGAAACCTATTGGGAGGGCGAGTACCTCGACGGCCAAAAGCAGGGTAAATGGGTATTGCAGTCCATGATGGATGACGCCGATAACTACGGCTTTATTCACTACAACAAGGGCGTGCCCGATGGCCCGAGTGAAATCTATACCCCAGATTACGATTCCGGCACCGAAGGCGCGAAGAAATTATCCGAAAAGGGCATTTATCTCAATGGCGTAAAAGACGGTGAGTGGCTTGAGTCCGATGGTAGCAAAGGCCAATACCAAAAGGGTGTGAAGCAAGGCGCTTGGGTAGAAAAGGTCACCCAAGGGGATTATCGCTTTCAAAGCGGTGAAGGCAGCTACCTCGATGGTAAACGTTCAGGCCTCTGGGTATATATTCGAATCCCAGATGCTAACGATGCATTTACCACTAGGCAATCGGTGACTTACCTCTACAAGACCGAAGTCAACTATGAGAACGGCCTACGCCAAGGTGAGGCTAAGTTATTCAATAAAGATAATTTTATGTTTGCCCTTAAACATTATGATAAGGGCAGACTCCACGGTGAGAGTCTATGGTATTCAGCCCCGAATACTGTCAGCAATGTAGCTAACTATCGTCAAGGCGAGTTAGATGGCCCACAAATGTGGCTCGAACCTAACGGCGATCTGAATGAGTTGAGTCAGTATAAGTTCAATGACGCCGTAAAACTTAAACCCTCGCAGGATGAATGCATGATGCGAAAAGAGCCTTATGCAGGCGATTGTGAGGGTGTAATAAACACAAACAATGCCGAGACTAGCTCGATTAAAGATGGTGATCAGCGAGTGTATCGCGGCGGCCGACTATCCGAATTAAGCTATTACACTAATGGGTCAGTCGATAAAGAATATCGATTCGATTCTAACGGCCGCTTAATGTCTTTGCAGACTTATAAAGCGGGTAAGGAATATGGCCCAAGCATTCGCTATTCCACCGACGGCGGCTATTCGCTCGTGCAATATGGTCATCTTATCAATAACCGTCTCTCTGGCCCCCATTACACTTTCTATCCTAACGGCCAGTTAAAGAGTTTGTGGAACTATTGCCAGCAAGAAGGCGAAACCTGGAACGGTGAACCTTATTTCTGGGATAACGCCATTGCACGTTGCGGTATCCAGCGGGAGTATTTTGATAATGGTGCCGTGAGTTGTATCGAGGATCTCGACAGCAATTATGCCGTGGATAAAGTCTGTTATGACCAGAATGGTAAGTTAGCCAGCGAAATGCTGCGGATTGATGAGCAACATGTGGTGCATAAGCGCTATATCAACGGAGTGATCTATCAGGAGGAACCCGGGTTCTCGGATTTTTCCCATGTGACCAAGGGACGCAAAATCTATCACCTAGAAAACCCAAAAAGCCATGGTGTGTTTAAGTCCTACGACAGCAGTGGCAAGCTCAAATACGAAAAAATTTATGATATGGGTAAGGCTGGCTGTATGAAAAAGTACGATGCTAACGGCAAGCAAACCCCAGATACCGCGAGCTGCCAGTTCTAGCATCGCGCTTCTTATTTCTGTTAGGCTTGGTAGGGATAAACGGGGTAAGCGCCTCGTTTATCCCATTTACAGCATAAAAGTATAAGAACAACAAAAGGGAAGTTTGCATGTCAGTCACCGAATACAGCCTAGACATCCAGCCAAGATTTACCGAAACCGATGGCCTAGGCCATATCAATAACACAGTGATCCCCGTGTGGTGCGAGGCGGCGCGCACGCCAATCTTCGAGATTTTTAATCCCGAGTTGGATTTACATCAATGGAATCTGATTGTGGCAGGCTTTTCCGTGGCCTTTATCGCGCCGACTTATTATGGCAAGAGCGTGACGGTGAAAACCTATGTCAGCCGTATCGGTAATAGCAGTTTCGAGCTGACCCAAAGCTGTTGGCAAGCTGGCAGTAAAACTGCGGAAGTGAAAACCACCTTAGTCCATTACGACTACAGCTGCGAAAAGAGTCGCCCTATCCCCGAAGATATTCGTGAAATGCTAGCCAGCCTCAATGGTGAAGCGGCTTAAATTCGCGTTCACTTTCACCACGTAATTGCAATTACGTGGTGAAAACGCTACCTTGTCGGCCGCAAACGTGATGCGGATCACTTATCTGCACCTTTATTCCTCTTGGCCGGATTTAGCATGAGATTTTACTTCACCCGAATGCGTTCTAAGGACATCTGTCCGCCACGACAACCCCTGAAAAAGATCGTTTGGTCATGGGTCGGGGCCTTTTGTGGCATTTACTTAGTCGCCAGTCTTGCCACTTATATGGGAGAACATCTACTTGGCACTATGTTTGTGATTGGCTCATTTGGGGCGTCGGCGGTATTAGTGTATGGCGCGCCACTGGCTGAGTTTTCTCAGCCACGTAACTTGATTGGCGGCAGTGTATTATCGGCACTGATTGGTGTGGCTGTGTACCAAGTGTTTGCCGATTATATGGTGCTTGCGAGCGCGTTAGCGGTATCACTCGCCATCGCATTGATGTACCTAACTCGCACACTGCACCCACCGGGCGGTGCAACGGCATTAATTGCTGTGATAGGCGGTGAGAACGTGCATCAACTCGGGTTTCTCTATGCGTTGATGCCAGTATTCCTCGGCTCACTGCTGCTATTGCTGGTGGCGCTGGTCGTGAATAATCTCTCCACCGATCCCAAGCGCCATTACCCTGTGTATTGGATTTAGCTATTAGTATTTCAGGAGCTAGATACTACTTGTTACGGCTATATTTCTAAATGCAATATTTCTTTTCCCTTCTGAATATTCTAGGTTAAAGCTTAACTTTTTTATTAATGTAGGGTTAGATTCGGATGGGTACTTAAAAAATAGCTTTAAGTTTGTTGATGACTTTTTGGTCAAAGAAATCTTTTGATTAGACCTTATAAAGTCATTTGCGATGTGTACACGTTCCAGCTCAGCTTTCGTATTCTCTTGATCGAAAATTTCTGTCCACCCTATACCACGAATTTCTAAATCTTCATTTGATACGTTACGGATAACAAGATTACAGATCACTTGAGAACCAGATTTCGAACAGAACTCTAGTTCTATTTCTACTCCCGACTCTACTTGAACGAGAGCGTAGTTTATACGCTGTTCTTTCTCTAAAAAGTAATTACTAAATGAGGATGAAGGCGCGTAAAACTCCCTTAAACTCAGGGATAATGTGCCAAGCATTATGAAGACAAAAGTATAATATCCATATCTACTCCAAGCACTCCTAGTCTTAACGTTGCTAACTAATCGATTAACTATAAACAAAATAGAAAATGCTGAGAGTAGTGCAAAAAATGCAAAAATAGCTTGATAAAGTAGCAACCCGTCAATATTTAGCTGAATTACTTGTTTAAGGAATTCAGAGCCTCTAAATGTTGGTACTAGTATTGCGAATAGTGTTAGTAAAAAACTTAAGAGAGTATTCGAGTCAGACATATACTCCCTGAGATTTTTTTTCTCAGTTTTTTGGTTGTCTATATCGTTGCCCATCGATGAATAGCCTGTAAAGACAGTTTTAATTGTCGTTATTTTAATGTTGGGTCATTAAATGTAAAAATATTTATGTAACAGTTGATTAGTGTGTCAAAAACTTCTGCACATACCAGCAGCTGGCTTCTATCTCGTAATCTTGGGCTTTGGCCCATTTTAGGCCATGGCGAACTAAACGTTCGGCAAGACCTTTGCCACGCAGCTCGTCGGGCACAAAGGTACGGTTAAAGTCGATGTGCTGACCATTGAGTCGGTATTCCAGCACGGCTTCATGTCCGTCAACGGGGATCACAAAGCGTTGTTTATCCTGTTGATGCTCAACGGTGATTTCAATTGGTGCTTTTTCTGACATACAGCCTCCCTCTGATATGGCCTAAAGTGTTATGGCAATGTAGCCATCGACTCGGTAGCTTAAGCTTGCTCGTGTTGTTTAAGAATGGCGAGTAATTCCGCGGGAAGCTCGGCTTTTTGGCCGGTTTTAAAGTTAAACATCACTGCGACCGAAGTGCCTAGGGTCGTTACCGCCTGCTGCTGTTTACTAAACGCCTGATAATGCATGGTGAATCTGTCGCTTTGAATATCGCTGATACTCACGCTGACCAATAGCGTATCGGGGAAGGTCACTGGACGTTTATAGCGGGCCTGATTTTCGCTAATCACTGGGCCAACACCGGATTTATACAGGGCATCGAGTGGAAAAAGGCGGTTGAAAAAGTCGATACGTGCGGTTTCAAAATAGCGGAAATAGACCACGTTGTTGACGTGTTGTAGTGCATCCATTTCGCCCCAAGCCACGGGGATTTCGGTCACTATAGGGTGCAGCGCGAGAAACTTTTCCATTGGACTTAGTGTTGGACTTTCCATTGCATTACTCATAGTCAAAAGCTCTAGTTAAAACGCTCGTTTAAGGCTGCCAGACTAGCAGTATAAAGTGCGAGCGACAAGCCTTAGACAATAGTGACAACATTAAGTGAAGCAAGGAGTTGGCGATGATAAAACAGATTGGGGATACGGTTATTCAGGCAACACATTTTGCGTCTTGCCATTGTGGTGCCGTGGTGTTGGAGTTGTCATTGCCCAATGGCATTGAAAAGCCAAGGCGTTGTGATTGCTCAATCTGTCGGCGCAAGGGCGCTATCGTCTGTTCAGTGCCGCTGGCGGGATTGAAGATTATCAAAGGCGAGGCCGTATTAAAGTGCTACGAATTTAATACCAAAACGGCCAAACATTACTTCTGCTCTGTGTGCGGCATTTATACCCATCATCAAAGGCGCTCCAACCCCAATGAATATGGCTATAACCTTGGTTGCCTCGAAGGCGTTAATCCCTATGAATTAGGCGATGTGCCCGTTTGCGATGGCGTGAATCACCCTGCGGATAGGTAGATGTGATTGCCAGAAAAACAAAAAGCGACCCTAGGGTCGCTTTTGATGTGCAGTGCCGATGTTACTCGATCACTAGCTCATCGAAACTGCTGATAGTGCGAAAATCGCCCGTGCGCTGCTTGCTGTCGCGAACCATTTGGCAGGTCATCATGCCCGCTGCATCGGCGGCTTTTAATTCTTCAATCACATCAGACACAAACAGCACTTGCTTAGGGCTTAAGCTGATGGTGTTGAGAATATTGCAGTAAGCTTGTTTATCTAATTTGTTACCTGTACGGGTATCAAAATGACCGTTAAACATCTCGGTTAAATCACCGCCATCGCTGTGGCTGAATAACAGTTTTTGGGCATCGACAGAGCCCGATGAGAAACTGTAAATACGCAGATTTTGTGCGCTAAAACGTTTAACAGCTTCGATAAAGTCAGGGAAGATATGGCCCTTAAACTCATCATGGGCATAACCTTGCTTCCAAATTAACCCCTGTAGGGTTTTGAGCGGGGTCGCTTTGCGGTCTTCACGAACCCACTGCTGTAAAATTTCAGTCACGCGCGCTAAGTCAGCATCTGGCTCTAGTGCGATATCTCGGGTGTCGCAGATACAGTTTTCCACCAAAACATTGTGTTGGTTCTGCGCTAAAAAGTCTGGCAAGGCTTTGACAGAATAGGGGAATAGCACATCTTGGATAAAGGTTAGGTCTGTCGTGGTGCCTGCTGTGTCTACGACTATGGCTCTGATACCCATAATGTTTTGATACTCCACAATATGTTGGCTAAAAAATGCAACCCCGATCCTAAGCGTTATTGGGGTAATTGGCTAGTGGATTTCACCTTTAAGCCAAGGGAGAATGTGCGCCATATCACTAACTCATTTGGCTGAAAATCAATTAAATGAGTAATTTTAGAGGCTTATCTAGTGGATATAGGTGAAATACTGGATCTAGTGTGGGGAATTATGCTGTTTATAATCCAGCAGTTTGTTGTCGACATAAGACTATGGTCTTAATAGCTAAGGGAAATTTTGGCTGTTATTGTTGCTTTACTCTCTTTCGACTGAATTTGTTCGCCTTTACGATTTAAAGATTGGATTGAGCGCGTAGCAATGATGAGGCTGTTTATGAAATATTTACCCGCATTAGGCTTAGGTATTCTGTTGGCGGTATTGAGCTTTACGAGTTTTGCACTGGTTGCCAGTGCTGGCTATATGCATGCCTTGCTCGGGAGCGTCGATAATCTTAGCCCCACTAGTCCGGTTTATCTGGGGTTAGCTGCCCATGATGCGGGCTTATTATTGCTGCTCTCTGGGCTGATGCTATTTAGCTATCAGCGGCTTTTCCCTCAATTACCATTCGATTGGTACACTGCGGTGGCGATGCAAATGCCACTGGGTTTATTGGTGCTGTGGGCGGATGGGGTTTCCTTTAATCTCACGGACTTTTACGGTGTAGCTAGAGCTTTAACTCTCTTTAGCGCCGCCTTTGGGGTGCTGATTATTTTTGGCTTACTGCAACGCCGTGGCCGCAGGCTTGCTCAGGCTTAATCGGTCATTTGTAGGCCTTAAACTGGCCTTGCAGGAATAAAATTCGTAAAATCATTGGCCTAAATGGATTTGAGTCGTCAAGAGTAGGAGCCAATGAGTTCGATTGAATTTGATATTCCCGAAGAGCACCGCATTCCCTTTCTGAAGTATTACAAACAAAAAATCGCCACTAAATGTGCACCGTTTGAAGCAAAACGTGAAGGCGTAAACCAAAGGCGGCGTGAAAATGCCAAATTCACCATCCCAATCTACTACCTATGCATCACGGTGATTTTAGGGGCATTCGCTGGGCTGCTCGGGGTCCAGTTTATGCTGGTGCCTATGGATTATTTTGTGCCTTTGATGATTGGCGTGTTTCTGCCCGTTCCCGTGATAGCGTTAGTAGTCATTGCCTCGGGTAAGGAAAGCGATGAACTCTATAATGCTGCCTTTGAAAAACTCTATCCCATTAGCCTTAAGTATTTTGGCGATGACTTTGCGCTAACGAGGGCGCCTAAGGTCGATTTCTCTCTCTTCCTTGAGCTGGGGCTGCTGCCTAAAACCGATAAGCAGTATGCGCAAAATTGCCTTAAGGGAACCTATAACAAGGTGCCGTTCCAGTTTTACGAGGTCGATGCTTACAACACTAAATCGAACAATAATGGTTCGGTTGAGCGAGAGACCATCTTCAATGGTGTGCTGCTGGTGTGCAATATTCCTAAGCGATTCAACGGCACTACGCTTTTAGTCACGGATAAGGGCAGTTTAAAAAATCGAATTGAGGGGTTTAAGACTCAGCTGTCGCGGTTCAAGCTTGAGGATGTGCGGTTTGAGCGTTGCTTTGAGGTGTATAGCAGCGACCAAGTCGAGGCGCGCTACTTACTCAATCCCTTGATGATGGAGAATCTGTTGGCTTTGAGCCGCGAGTTAAATGCCGAGGTTGAAGCCTGTTTTTATCAAAAACAGTTGCTGATTAAGATCCCGACAAAACACCACTTCTTTATCAATCAACTCGATTTAGATCGCCCCATCGATTTTAAGCGTAATATCGAGCAAATGTTTACCGAGCTAGGTTATACCTTCTCGATCATCGATACTTTAAAACTTGATACACATACCGGACTATAAGCGCCCCAATTGCAGCCACACCCAGTGGCTGCTTTCTGCTAATCCCTAAAACATGACTTTTGGCACTTATGGGTAACTCCCACGCTCGTTAATATCAAGCTTCAAACTTTGATGGAGCAAGATGATGAACACGATTTTCACCCTGTCGCAATTTTTACATATCACCGCGGGCGCACTGGCATTAGTGTTATTTTGGATGCCTGCCATGCTGAAAAAGGGCAGCGCGAATCACAGTCGTTTTGGCCGTTATTATGTCTATGCCATGTACACAGTGGCGGCGACGGGCGTGGCGATGGCAGCGACGGGCCTCATTGATCCGCTCGCGGTGATTAAACAGCCTGCGGCCAACGCCGATGCTTTAGCAGCGCAGATAGCGGAACGTAAAAATGCTTGGATATTTCTTATCTATATCAGCTTGTTAACTCTCGTAACCGTTAGGCATGGCGTGTTGGTCCTGCGTTATAAGGCGCAGCGTCAGCAATTAAAATCGCCGCTGCATTTGTCGTTAATGCTGAGCTTGACGTTACTTGGCCCTGTGATGGCGCTATGGGGATACCAAGAAAAGCTAATCCTCGCGATGATTTTCGGCCTATTAGGTACTACGGTTGGGGCGGGATTCCTGCGTTATAGCGTTAAGGCGACTTTGACCAAATTAGAATGGTGGATAGAGCATTTAGGCGCGATGATTGGCTCGGGTATCGCCTGCTACACCGCCTTTTTCGCCTTTGGTGGCAGCCGTTTGTTTATCGACCATGGTAATTTGCGTCTGTTGTCGTGGACACTGCCAGGTGTTGTGGGTTTTGTGGTGATCCGCTATTTAAGCGGCAAGTATCAGCGTCGTTTTGCGGATTAACCTGAAACGTAAAAGCATAGGGAGCCGTAAAAATAAAGGGAGCCCTAAAAGCAGAGGGGCCGCCTAAGCTGCCCCTATATTGAGATGATTTAAGCGGTTTTACCCGAACTAAACCTTGGTCTCTGCGGCGGCATTGGCCGCCTTAGCAGACTCGAGCCACTGATCCATCTTTTGCTCTAATAAATCTAAGGGCAAGGCGCCATTTTCGAGCAGTTTGTCGTGGAAGACTTTGATATCCATCTTATTGCCCAAGGCTTGTTTGGCCTTAGCTCGCAGTTCGATAATTTTCAGCTCGCCCAACTTGTAACCTAAGGCTTGTCCCGGCCAAACCACATAGCGCTCGATTTCGGACGTGGCCTCTGAGCGGTGTATTCCCTCTGTCGCCACTGCATAATCAATGGCTTGCTCACGACTCCATCCCTTAGCATGCATACCTGTGTCGACCACTAAGCGCACCGCGCGGTGTAACTCGGACTGCAAGCGGCCAAGATCGTTAATTGGATTATCCTGATACATGCCCATCTCGGCGGCTAACCGCTCGGCATAGAGGGCCCAACCTTCTCCCGCGGCATTGGAGTAAAAAATAGTACTCAGCAGCGGCAAGGTATCCGACAGACCGATAAGGGTCTGCAGATGATGGCCGGGATTGGTCTCGTGATAGGTTAAGGTTTGCAGCGAATAGGAGGGCAGCGCCGCCATATCGTACAGGCTTATCCAAAAAGTACCCTTACGCGAACCATCCTGTGATGGCGCATCGTAAAATGCACCGCTGGTTGCGGCGGCACGACTATCGGGCACGGCTTCAACCGCAACCTCTTGATTTGGTAACTGCCCAAACCACAGCGGTAATTTGGCATTCACTTTCGCCAGATAGCCGTGAATGTCCGTCATTAATTGTTGTTTGCCTTCGGCGGTATTGGGGTAGATATATTTAGGATCCTTGAGTAATCGCTGCATGCGCTCGCCAACTGTGCCTTTGCGGTAACCCACTTGTTTGAGTAATACATCCATCTCGGCGGTAATGCGGGCGACTTCATCTAATCCCATTTGGTGGATCTCATCTGGGGTCTTATCTGAATTGGCGAGGTGTTTAATCATCGCCTTATAGAGTTTCGCGCCCTGAGGTTGGTGCCCAAGTCCCGCCACATGGGTGGCCTTGAGACGCACAGCTTGTAGTGCGGAAATCAACTGGCGCGTAGCGGGGTAATATTTAGTCTCCACCAGTTCGGCGGCAGAGTTCGCCAACGCCTCACTTTCAGGTACTTGGGCGGCGGTTAATTTGGCTTTAAAACTGCTGACCAAGGGATGCTTGTTGGCATGGTGGACTAACTGTTGCTGCAACACAGCTATGGTCTTATCGATAATAAAATCGGGTGGGATTACCCCCATTTGTACATCTTGATCCAGCTTATCGATAACCGTACCCATGGCGGCAGGGTACATGCTTAAGCGGTTAAGATAAGCCTTTGCTTGCTCGGAGGTGGTGACTGCAAACTTATCTTCCATATAGCTAGGAAATTCAACATGCAATCCAGATAAGTGGTTGACGACATAAGGTAAAAACCAAACACCATATTCACCGAGCATAGTGCCATAGGCCACGGTTTCGGCAGGCAACAGGGCGCCGGCGATTTCAGATTTTATCGAGCCTAAACTCACTTGCTCCGAGACGCTAAGCTGGCTGGCATCGATAGCATTGAGTTCGGTTAATATGGCCTTAAGCGCTTTACGGCGATGATTTTCCCCCGACGGGCTGTAATCGGTCAGCTTAGAGAGCACATCCTTGCCCGCCTCATCCTCGGCCACGCCATAATAGGTGGCGATTTCGGGTCTAAGGGCAAAATAACGCTGGGTGATTGGCGCAAGTTGCTGCTTAAGGCTCAATACTTGGACGGCCTTTTCGGCCTTGACCTGCTCAGTGGTTTGATTGGTCTGTGTTGGGTTTGGATCGCTACAACCCGTTGCTAACATGGCCAGAATTAAAGCATTTACTATTCTTTTCATCAGGTTACTCATACAAAAACATTGTGGCAAATCCGTTGTTGGACTTGTGCCGCAAGCGTTAAACCGTGATTAGTGTGATCAAGCTCAAATTTGAACGGTTATCCTAACAGTTTATTGCACTCAAACTGCATAAATTTTGTTACTAGTTTTATTGATAATCTGGAGTGAAAAGGGAAGTGGGGGACTAAGGAAATCCTTATCGATCATTATAATGGGCAGCCATTTTCAAATAGGTAGCTTTCAAATGGATTCCCATCGACATAAAACAATAAAGCACCTAATTCATATCTAATAGAGAAAGCATTATTCATCATGGCCTCTGGGGCAGATAGGCAATACCATTGGGGTTCATCTCGCTGAGGCTGCTGCCATTCAGTGGTTAATTTTTGCGATTGAGCGATTAATTGCTGTCTTTGCGTTGTATTTGGGAAAAGTTGTCCTAGGTAATATTAAAAATGAGCGCTTGCTCAAAGGTTTTTACATCCAGAGTGATTTTACTGAACTTAGCGGATAAGGGATTATCAGAGGATTAAGTAAGTCGTTGATGTTTATATTGACTAAGGAGTTGTTGATGAGAAAAACCGCACTTTCGAGCCTTGTTTTTGCCCTACTTTTAGGTACTCCACTGGCGAATGCCACAAATATCACGACTGAATTTAAATCGGTTGAAAATATAAAAGATGTGAGGGCATTACAGCAGCAAGCGCCACAGTTATTAAGTTCAGGCTTGCCGAGTGAGCAACAGTTTGCGCAGCTAAAACAGGCGGGTGTGGATGTAGTGATCAACCTTATGCCGGACAGTAGCAAAGATGCCCATCCCGATGAAAGAAAACTCGTGACTCAGGCCGGAATGGACTATGTGTATATTCCCGTGGATTGGCAAAACCCTAAAGTAGAAGATGTTGAAGCCTTCTTTACAGTAATGGATCAGCATAAGGGGAAAAATGTGTTAGTTCATTGCCTTGCTAATTATCGCGCCTCAGCGTTTGCCTATTTATATCAGTTAAAGCAAGGCCAAAAGCCTGAGATAGAAAAGACCATGGCGCCATGGAATGGGGAGTTATCAAGCTATCCCAAGTGGCAGGCATTGTTAGCTGATGTAAGTCAAAAATACGGTTTCTAATTTCAAATGGTTGACATTGTCAATTAATCTCGATATTGTTGATATTATCAACTATATCGAGATGCCATTATGTCTGCTATTTCCCTCGGTGAAACCTTGCACAGATTAGTGCATGCCTACAAAAAACAGCTGCGTGCGGATATTGCCGCGCAGCAGATTGAATTACCCGTCACCCATATTCGGGCGCTCAAGGGGATTTGCCGTCATCCCGAGGCTACGGCGCAATCTATTGCCTTACGCATGCAACGGGATAAAGCCCAAATTACGCGGGTGCTCAATGAGCTACAGCAGGGTGGTTATATCCTCAAGGTCGATAATCCTAAGGATGGCCGTAGCCAGTTATTGAGGCCGACGGTGCAGGGCGAGCAGTTGATGACGCAAATTATTGCCGCCGAAAAAGCCACCGTTGCCCATATGACCCAAGCGCTCGATCAGGACGAAATTGCGGTGTTTATCCGTATTGCCAACCAGATCAGTGATAGCGTGGCGGAAAGCTAACAATTGAGTGCTATTTATCCTTTTGGAGTTTAAGTATGAACAGACCCGCTCCGCGCGAATTGACCGTGATAGGTAAAAGCCAAGTCACGCCACATATGCTGCGTATCACCTTAGGCGGCGATGGCTTTGTAGGTTTCCCCGCCGAACAAGAAAGTGCCTATATCAAATTACTGTTTCCGCAGCCGGGGGATGAGCGGCCATTAATGCGCACTTATACCATTCGTCAGCAGCGGGTTAATGAAATCGATGTGGACTTTGTGCTGCATGATACCGATGGCCCCGCATCCCTTTGGGCAAAGTCGACCGAGATTGGGGATGCCATCCAAATCGGTGGCCCCGGACTGAAAAAACTGATCAATGTGGATGCCGAATGGTTTTTACTGGCAGGGGATATGACGGCCTTGCCCGCCATCAGCGTGAACTTGGCGCAATTGCCAAGCAATGCAGTGGGTTACGCTGTTATTGAGGTGCTAAGTGAAGCCGATATTCAGCCCTTAGTGCATCCTAGCAATGTGCAACTGCATTGGGTGATTAATCCAGAGGCCGACCCAGAAGGTAAGCCCTTGGCCGAACGCATTGCCCAGTTGCCCAAATTGGAGGGACAAGGCGCCGTATGGCTCGCCTGCGAATTTAGCAGTATGCGCGCCCTAAGAAAGCTGCTTAAGCAGACATACGATTTACCGAAAAACCATTTTTATACATCAAGTTACTGGAAAATCGGATGTAATGAAGGTGAGCATAAGCTGGTAAAACAGCAAGATGAGCAGTTAGAAAATGGTTAAGTCTTGGATTTATGAAGCGAGTCGTCACGTAGGAACTGGCGACCCTATCAGTATCTTTATTTGGATTGTCTGACTTTTTATTATTTAGTCTCAGGTGCATCCCAATCGAGTGCCGCAGCAAGTTCTACCAAATCTTTATAAAAGTGGTTTGAACGTTGGTGTTTCTTATTTTCACTACCCACGTAGATAGTGACCCATTGCGGAGCATACCTTTGTGTTGTTTTATCCCATTCTTGTTTAGTTGCGCCGGATACTCGCCTGCTTTTCTCATTGGATTTAAGGACGTCCACCGCCTTTATGTAAATGATTTCATTGAAATAATTTAGGTCTGTGTAGTGTGGGTGGATTGCTGAGATAAAACTTTGCAAATTAATTTGGTAATTAGCAGAGGGGTAATTGTTGACCTCAGATATTGTATTTCCGGGTATTTCTAAAGATGGGAGAATTTCTTGAGGATTTAATTGAATCAAAAGCGATGCTTTACACCAGAGAGTTAAGCGCGATAGCTCATGAGAAATGTGCAGATTTGAATCATTCGGCGAGGTATCTAAATTTTTTGAAAGCACAAGATCATACAAATGAGGGTACTTTTCTTGTAGGCATAATAGAAACGCGAGATAGAGTAAATTGATATCACTGCCTTTTCCTAGGTTCTCTACCGTACCAATAAGGCGCTCGGTTATTTGAATCACTTGTCTTGCTGACAATCCAAAAGCGTCGTAGACAGTGGTTAAATTTTTAAGCTGCATTCCCGACTCGTCATCTGGATAGCTTAAATCTGGCCAGTTATTAATACCTCGGTCAATTAAGTAACTTGCCGATAGTTTATCTACTTCGCAGTGAACTGGGAGTAAGTCAGCGTAGGATGGGGCTTTTAGTGTATAACGGCTATTGAAGAAACGTCCTAGATAGACTCTGGCATCAAAGCCTTCGCCATAAATAGCTTTAACTGTGTGCTGCAACTGTTCGGTATCGGTGGCGACAACAAACACTACGCCAGGAATATCAAAAATATGCTTGATGGTTTCGAGCATCTCGACGGCGTAGCTTGGTCGGCAACGGTCGAGTTCATCGATAAAGATAAAAGCTGGGTATTGTGCTTGCTTGATACCTACAACAGCTTGAATCCATTGTTCTACGTTGTGTTTCAAGCTATCAATGGCATCAGATTTTGCATCGTGTGTACTGATCAACTGTTCTACTATTTTTGAAGCAGCCAATCCCATATCAATGTCTTTGCCATCAGTATCTTTTACGTTCTCGCCAACAGCAGCATCTTCATCCGCCAATTGGATAATTTTGACGGGATCGACGCCGAGATATTTAGTTGCAAATCCTCTAGCAACCGCTGGCGCTGCCGCTTTTAATAAGCCAATAAGTTTGCGTGGTACTTTGAATTTATGGTCATCTGCGTCTTTCCCAGCCTGTGTTCGCAACTGCTTGATCATTGATGAAATGACCGTCATTAGGGGGTCATCCGAGTAATCTTGTTTCCACGCATCGACATAAACTACGGGATAGTGAGCTTTTAAATCTTCCGCCCAGCGGCGTAAAAAGTATGACTTACCTGACCCCCATTCGGCATTTAGGTTAAGCACATAATTTTGTTTTTCTTCACCCTCACTTCGTGACGCATCAAAACCTTTAGAGGCTAAAAAGTGTGTCAGAAACTGCGCATATTTTTCTCTGCCTAATTGATCCGCAGGGAAATGCTCACTCTCAATGTCTAACTGAGATGACCAATCGATAGTAATGGTAGGGGACATTTAGAGTATTCCATATCTTAAGTACGCCTTTATCATGCGGCTTGGATCTTACTAATTCAATTAAATATTTCTCTGATTAGACCTAAGTTTATGATTACATTTAATCGAAGATACAAATAATCCCGTGCTTGTATATCGTAGGTATAGATATATTAACGAGCAGCGGGTTATTCACTGTCAGAAGCGCTATAGATTATGCCAATGTAGGGCTTCGAGCTAAGCGCGAGATAAGTATTACTGATGCACTAACTTACCGTTTTTCACCACATCCTTGCAGGGATTCACGCCGTAGCTATAGGCGAGTTGCGCTGGGGTGGCGATATCCCACAGACAGAAATCCGCCTGTTTGCCGACCACTAAGCTGCCGACCTTATCTTCAATCCCTAGCGCCTTGGCTGCATTGAGTGTTAGGCCAGCTAAGGCTTCCTCTGGAGTTAAGCGGAATAGGGTACAACCCATGTTTAGCATCAACAGGGTCGAGCAGATGGGCGATGAGCCAGGGTTAAAGTCGCTGGCGAGCACCATAGGTACGCCGTATTGACGCAGTAAGTCGATAGGCGGTTTTTGGGTTTCCCGCAAAAAGTAAAACGCGCCCGGTAACAGCACGGCGCAGGTGCCACTTTCACTTAGGGCCTTAACGCCAGCCTCATCTAAATATTCAATATGATCAACCGACTTAGCCCCTAAACGTGCGGCTAATTCAGAACCGCCCATATTGGATAATTGCTCGGCATGCAGTTTAACTTGCAGGCCAGCTGCTTTGGCGGCGCTCAGTACGCGCTCGGTTTGCTCTAGGTTAAAGGCGATGTTTTCACAGAATACATCCACCGCATCGGCGAGGTTTTCGGCAATCACCGCAGGCAGCATCTTATTGATGATTAAGTCGACATAGCCGTCGCTATTGTCTTTAAACTCGGGTGGCACCGCATGGGCTCCGAGGAAGGTGGTTTTGACATCCACATGATGATGTTGGCCGAGTTCGCGGGCCACACGCAGGATTTTGAGTTCGGTTTCGGTATCTAGCCCATAGCCAGATTTAATCTCTACCGTAGTAACGCCTTCCTTCGCCAAGGCATTTAAACGCTGGCGCCCGAGGTCAAATAGCTCGGCTTCGTCGGCCTCACGGCAGGCGTTAACTGTGGAAATAATTCCGCCGCCAGCACGGGCAATTTCCTGGTAGGTGGCGCCCTTTAGGCGTAGCTCGAATTCGTTGGCGCGATTACCGGCAAACACTAAATGGGTGTGGGCATCAATCAGCCCTGGAGTGATCCAACCGCCCTTGCCCCTGTAAACAGGAATGGACAACACATCGAAGGCGGGCAGCTCGCTGCGTGGGCCTAACCAGGCAATTTTACCGTCTTTTACTGCGATAGCCGCATGGGTAATTGCGCCGTAAGGTGCTGATATGGAAGGGTCCATTGTTGCTACGTTAACGTCTATCCAAACCTGATCCCAAGACATTGTTATCCCTCGCTGCGTTGGCTTTTTGGCCCCGCAAACTCTTTATTATCGAAAGTTATGTGAGCTAGCTTGTATTTACTTGTATATACAAGCTAGGATTGTAGCCGCAATTTTGAACGTTTGAAAGTGGCTCAGTGTGTTGGTGTGTGAGTACCTACCATGCCAAACCCAGGTAGATTTGATCTTGAGGAAGTGTTTTGGCTACGCCTAAGTTTGCAGAAATTAAGCAATATATCATTGGCTGTATCGAGTCTGGTGAGTGGGAAGAAAATGCCCGCGTACCCTCGGAAAATCAGCTGGCCGAACTGTTTGTCTGTAGCCGTATGACGGCGCGTCGCGCCTTGACCGAGCTGACAGACAACGGTGTGCTTGAGCGTTCGCAGGGACTGGGCACCTTTGTGGCCGGGCGAAAATCGCAATCCTCCATGTTGGCGATCCGCAACATTGCCGACGAAATCAAAGACCGTGGTCATGGTTACAGTGTGCAGCAATTAGCGCTTAGACAAGTGAATGCCACCGCGCCTATCGCCATCGCACTGGCGCTGGAGCTCGGAAGTCTGGTGTTTCATTCGGTGTTAGTGCATTGCGAGCAGGGCGTGCCGCTGCAAGTCGAGGAGCGTTATGTGAATCCCGCCTTTGCGCCTGATTACTTAGAGCAGGACTTTAGCGAGCAGACACCCCATGAATACCTGTCGCAGGTGGCACCGCTGACCGAGGCGCACCACACCATCGAAGCCATTATTGCCAGTAGCGAATTGCAGCAGAGGTTAGCCATTCCGGCGACTGAGCCCTGTTTACAGATTTCACGCCGCACTTGGTCGCGCCAAGGGGTGGTGAGTTTTGCCAAATTAGTACACCCGGGTAGCCGCTTTAAGCTCGGCGGACACCTGACATTCAATAAATAACGTACGCAAACAGTGGTGAAGGCTTATGGTATTCATCCGATGTTTAGCGACAAAAACACAATAAAAACAATAGCACTTAGCCGAATGGCGAGTGAGTTCAACAGGTTGAAAGAGGACATCTCAATGGACAAGCGACACGACCCAAGCCGCCGCATTATTGCGCCCCATGGTAGCCAATTAAGCTGCAAAAGCTGGTTAACCGAAGCGCCAATGCGCATGTTAATGAACAACTTACATCCCGATGTGGCCGAGCGCCCAGAGGATTTAGTGGTTTACGGCGGTATCGGCCGCGCGGCCCGTGACTGGGACTGCTACGACAAGATCATCGAAGTGCTAAAACGCCTCGAAGACGACGAAACCTTAATGGTGCAATCGGGTAAACCTGTGGGCGTATTTCGCACCCACGCCGATGCACCGCGCGTGCTGATTGCTAACTCAAACCTAGTGCCACATTGGGCAAATTGGGAGCACTTCAACGAGTTAGATAAACAAGGTCTAGCCATGTATGGCCAGATGACCGCGGGTTCGTGGATTTATATTGGTACCCAAGGCATTGTCCAAGGTACCTACGAAACTTTTGTGTCGGTCGCAAAACAACACTTTGGCGGTGTGGCTGCCGGTAAGTGGATCCTCACCGGTGGTTTAGGGGGTATGGGCGGCGCGCAAACGCTGGCCGGTACTATGGCTGGCTTCTCTGTGCTTGCCTGTGAAGTGGATGAAACCCGTATCGATTTTCGTCTGCGTACCCGTTATGTGGATAAAAAGGCCACTTCATTAGACGAAGCCTTGTCTATGATCAACGATGCCAATGCCTCGGGCAAACCCGTTTCCGTCGGCCTGCTGGCTAACGCCGCCGATGTATTTGCCGAATTAGTGAAGCGTGGTATTACTCCTGACGTTGTCACCGACCAAACCTCTGCCCACGATCCGCTGAACGGCTATTTGCCACAGGGCTGGACCATGGCGCAAGCGGCCGACATGCGTAAAACCGATGAGGCTGCCGTCGTTAAAGCGGCTAAAGCCTCGATGGCGGTGCAGGTGCAAGCCATGCTGGATCTGCAAGCGGCAGGCGCGGCGACCTTAGACTATGGTAACAACATTCGCCAAATGGCCTTCGAAACTGGCGTTAAAAACGCCTTCGATTTCCCAGGATTTGTGCCTGCTTATATTCGCCCACTTTTCTGCGAAGGTATCGGCCCGTTCCGTTGGGTTGCCCTGTCTGGCGATCCTGAGGATATCTACAAGACCGACGCTAAAGTCAAAGAACTGATCCCAGATAATCCTCACCTGCACAACTGGTTAGATATGGCTCGTGAGCGTATCGCCTTCCAAGGTCTGCCAGCGCGTATCTGCTGGGTGGGTTTAAAGGACCGTGCACGTTTAGCTCAAGCCTTTAATGAGATGGTGAAAAACGGCGAGCTGTCGGCGCCCATCGTCATTGGTCGCGACCACTTAGACTCAGGCTCAGTCGCCAGTCCTAACCGTGAAACCGAATCTATGCTGGACGGTTCAGATGCCGTATCTGACTGGCCATTGCTAAACGCGCTGCTAAACACTGCCAGCGGTGCGACTTGGGTGTCGCTGCACCACGGAGGTGGTGTGGGCATGGGCTTTAGCCAACACTCGGGTGTGGTGATCGTGTGTGACGGTACTGAGGCCGCCGCTAAACGTGTTGGCCGCGTGCTGTGGAACGACCCAGCGACAGGCGTGATGCGCCATGCGGATGCGGGTTATGAGATCGCCAAAAACTGTGCAAAAGAGCAGGGCTTAGATCTGCCCATGCTTCAAGACTAACAACTCAACACAAACCGTGAAAAACAACGACAAGAATACGGATGTAAAAATGAAATCAGTCAATCATTTAGTATTAACGCCCGGCAGTTTAAGTCTGGCGCAACTGCGTGAAATCAGCCGCCATAAGCTGACACTCGAATTGGCGCCAGAGGCGATAAACGACATCAACACCAGCGCGCAAATCGTGCAAAAGGTGCTGGATGAAGGTCGCACCGTTTACGGCATCAACACGGGTTTTGGTCTGCTGGCCAACACTAAGATTGCCCCAGAAGATCTGCAATTACTGCAACGCTCTATCGTGTTATCCCACGCAGCGGGCACGGGCCAATACATGCAGGACGCCACTGTGCGCCTGATGATGGTGTTAAAGATCAACTCCTTAAGCCGTGGCTTCTCGGGTATCCGTTTAGAAGTGATTAACTTCCTTATCAGCTTAGTGAATGCCGAGGTTTATCCTTGCGTGCCTGAAAAAGGTTCTGTGGGTGCCTCTGGCGACTTAGCGCCGTTAGCCCATATGTGTCTGCCGCTGTTGGGTGAAGGCGAGATGAGCTATCAAGGGCAGATTATTTCGGCCGCCGAAGGCTTAGAAATCGCTGGCCTCAAGCCAATCGATTTAGCCGCGAAGGAAGGCTTAGCCCTGCTCAACGGTACTCAGGCTTCTACCGCGCTGGCGCTGGAAGGCTTGTTCCACGCTGAAGACTTGTTTGCTGCCAGCTCAGTGATTGGCGCGATGAGCGTTGAGGCGGCCATGGGGAGCCGCAGCCCGTTTGACCCACGTATCCATGCGGCCCGTGGTCAAAAAGGTCAAATCGATTCGGCGATGGTGTTCCGTCATCTGTTGGGTGAAGAGTCTGAAATCAGCTTAAGCCATGCAAACTGTGAAAAGGTACAAGACCCTTACTCACTACGCTGCCAACCACAGGTGCTAGGCGCTTGCTTAACGCAAATTCGCCAAGCGGCGGAAGTGTTAGGCACTGAGGCCAATGGCGTGACCGATAACCCGCTGGTATTCCAAGATACTGGCGATATTATCTCTGGCGGTAACTTCCACGCCGAACCAGTCGCTATGGCTGCGGATAATTTGGCGATTGCGATTGCCGAATTAGGCGCGATTGCAGAGCGTCGTATCGCGCTGCTCATCGACTCTAGCCTGTCTAAATTGCCACCATTCCTAGTGAAAAATGGCGGTGTAAACTCGGGCTTTATGATCGCTCAAGTGACTGCGGCGGCATTAGCCTCTGAAAACAAAACCTACGCCCATCCTGCATCGGTCGACAGTTTACCAACCTCGGCCAACCAAGAAGACCATGTGTCTATGGCGACCTTTGCGGCGCGCCGTTTGCGGGATATGAGTGAAAATACCCGTGGTGTGTTAGCGATTGAATTGTTAGCTGCCGCCCAAGGGTTGGATTTCCGCGTGCCATTAACGCCAAGCGCGGCGGTTGCCAAAGCCAAAGCCGAGCTACGCGAAGTGGTTGCCTACTACGATAAAGACAGATATTTCGCGCCGGATATCGAAGCGGCAACGGATCTGCTTTATACCGCCAGCTTTAATACTTACTTGCCCCAAGGCGTATTGCCGAGTCTGTAATGCACAGTTTTTGGCGTCGATAACCCCTCTGCGGGTGAAAAGTGCTGAAGCAAGCGACCAATAAAGTGAAAGGCATAGCGATTTGCTATGCCTTTTTCTCATTTAGGGAGGGGATTTAGCACTTTAGCGCTTTTTGATCTTAGCCTTGGCAATCGACGGGTAAATACTCGTCGGGAATACCATTACTACTACATACCCAAGTCACATTATCCTGCTCGTCGACTTGTGGCGATAGGTACACCTCATAGTCTTGATAATCCCCTAGGGGTTCGCCGCCCACAAACCCGACTATGCCATCGGTGTAGAGATTAAAGGTGGCCAGTTGTGCATCCGTGAGTCCAAGGACTTCCAATTCTGTCGGCCAAGCTTTGTGGGCTTGGTAGTAGGCCGTTAAAGTATCTGTAATGGGCGTTAATGACTGATGTAATTGATCTATATGTTTAACCGCAGCATCGGTATCGGGAACGGTCAAAGTTAAAGCCGGAGTTTGATCAGTTGGCGCCTCATAACTTATCTCTGCGCCCATTTTTTCTTGGTATTCCTTATAGGCGGGAATCGCGACCGCTGCTGCCACACCGATAATCGCCGCAAGGATGATAATCCCGCCGCCTGCTGTGCCCATACGTGGCATAAACAAACTAAAGAGATAGGCAAATACACTGCGTGAAGGCGCCGTATACACTTTGCCTTGTGCGGTTGCTTGTACTCTTGCCATGCGTTTAGTCAGCCAAGGATAGCTGCTATTGATCTCATGGAAAGACATCCAAAAGCCGCTCGACTCTTGGGTTTGGCGAATATATTGATCGACATTCATCCGTTTCCACTGCTCAACCCCGGCGGCGAGTACGGCGACCGCATTGGTGGCTGAACGTAAGCTATTGCAGCAGCGCAAGCCGTGTAAATCACAGGTATATTCACAGGCACGGGCATAGGCGGCGCCGATCAATGGCAGCCAAGTGGCAAACACTAACAGCGGTTCTTTGCCAATATGGTTACGGCGAATATGGCCAAGCTCATGACCGATATAAAAGTTAATCGCGTCTTTATCCGACTCAAGTGCATCCACAATTGATGAAAACAGCACTATGTAGTTGCGGCGCAAAAAGCGGGTCGCGAGGGCATTTAACATACCATCGGCGGCTAACAGGTAGGCGCGCGGTGGTTCTTTAATCTCTAAACGCTCACAGCAGGCGAGGTATTGCTTGTGTAAATCGGGGAACTGCTCAGGGCTTATCTCAACCGCGGTACCTTTGAGGTAGCTGATAAACGCCGAGTGGGTGAAGAGGTAGATAATAAAAAACATCAGCACACAAATCAGGGCGATACCTTTAGTTGCTAAAATAAGTACAAGCCAAATAAGTCCTGAAATAATCGCTAAAATTGTAAAGAGTGACTTTTCCTTCGAATAGACGGTATCGGTCATTTGAATAGGGTTGTCGTTCCCTGCGCTAACCACTTGTTCCATGTTGATCCTTTTCCTAGTGAAATAACAAAGCGGCGTGAAAATAGTCAATTTCACTAGGAAATTCAATCTCTATAACTGGAATAACCGATAATTTACCTTTTCGTGCTAAAAATGGCTTAAGGTGCCAATACGGCGGTGCCATTTTTAATCGCGTTTTGCGCCAGTTCGTAAACCTGCTTTTCGGCTATATTAACTAGCTTTTGGTGTTCATCGCCGAGTTGCTCCATCTCTTTGCCCATCACTTCCATCGATGCGCCTAGGCTTTCAATTTGCGCGTTACTCTCAGCATCTTTTTCACCTGAGGCGAGATTGACTAACAGGTTGTTGGTTTCGGCACTGATAGCATCACCCTTTACTTGCATTTGTTCGCCTAGACGCTGCATTTTTTCGCCTTGGATCTGCATTGGGCGCACGGCCTCTTTCACTTGATTTACAAGGGCTGGATCGGTAATCACATAGCGGTTTCCGCCAGTCTTAACCCAGAGGTAATCCGTTTGGTAAGTATTGCCTTGTTGTTTGAGTGTGTTCCAATCTTGACTCTCACCCGCGCCTATCGTGAGCTCACCATCTTGGCGTACATAAATCCACGAAAAGTCAGGATAATTGCTGCTATTGATTGAAATATTGGTTTCGGTCGATGACTGAGTGCTTGTCTGCTGTGTAGCCCAAATTCCACAGGGGATAAGTGCGAGGATCAATAAGCCGCCGAATACTTTAGTGCGTGTGTTCATAATGCTTCCTTGTATGAATAAGTGTTTGTGATTAACTCACCTGTATAAGCAGAGTCCATGCCAATAAAATATTCTTTATTTATCAATCACATGTAGAAAGTGTCCGCCTGGCGAGCCTAAATGTGTCCGCGCGTTCAGTCTCAATGTGTCCGTTCAGTGGACACTTTTGGGATAACCCATCAGGCTGCACTACACTTAGTCGAGTTTGTTAAACACTGCTTGATTGCGGAACAGGCATTGAGTGGTTATTTGTGGAGTAGTGCTGTTTTTTGCCAGTTTGATAAGCGTATTTTGCTTAAGTCAGCTTAGGTTAAGCTGAGATGGCGTTAGCTATGGCAATGAATAGTGATTGGTCGTTGATATAAGGGACTCAAGAGTATGAGGTTAACTAAGATAATCAATATGCAAATCGCAGGAATAGCGGGGTTTTTAGCCATCGCTTTGAGTATGCCTGCTATTGCGGCTGAAAAGCCTTCCTTTGACTGTAGTAAAGTACAGCCGGACAGTATCGAAGATATGGTGTGTAAGGATGCGGGCTTAACTAAGTTAGATAAACAATTGGCCGAGGTCTATGCTAAGGCCACCGCAAAAGCTAAAAATGAACAGCCTCCGACGTTAAAAGCGCTGCAACGTGGTTGGGTAAAAGGTCGCAACGAATGTTGGAAAAGCGATGATAAACATGCGTGTATTGAATCGAGTTACCAAACACGGATTGCAGAGTTACAGGCGCAATATCGCCTCGTTGAGATGACTGGCCCAGTATTTTATGCCTGCGATGGCAACCCCGCCAATGAAGTCGTGGTCAGTTACTTTAATACTGAGCCGGCCACCTTAATTGCAGAGTATGGCGATCAAACTTCCTTGATGTTTGTTCAGCCAAGTGGCAGTGGCGCTAAGTATCAGGGGCGCAACGAAAGCCTATGGGAACACCATGGCGAAGCCAAAATTGTCTGGGGATATGAAGCGCCAGAAATGACCTGTACGGTCAAAACAGCTAAATGATTAAAAATTAACACCAAGCCCTAGGTTATAACTGACATCCCGAACATGGCGTATCGAGGTTTTAGTCTCATTGATATCATATTTGAATGAGAGGTAAATTTGCTGAGTCAGTAGATACTTAAGCCCAAATGTTGAGTCCGAAATATAATCAATGGTTGGTGTGTCAGGAAAGGCGATTTGGAGATCGGCATAGGTCTCCAATACGCCATCAAACCAATATTGTTTATAGTTGAGCGTGGATGCCCAAGCGTTGAGTTGATAGGTAAATATTTGGGTATCCAACCAAAAATGGTTGTATGTAACAACAAAGTCCAGTTTATCTCGTCCTATTCCCCAAAACCGATAACCCGGACCGATCGCGGCGTAATAGTTGCTAATTGGGAAGTCGAGTCTATCTTCTTGAAAATAATCTTCTTGCCGCAATAACCAATGTTCACTGATGAGGTAGTCAAGGCTGTAGTGGCCTTCAATCGTATTACGTTTGGTGGCGTTACCTTCGGTTTCATAGCGCACTTCACTTTTCAGGTTATGGCGCCATTGCAAGGTTTCGGCTGTGATATCGCTTTTTGCATGGAGTTTTTGGGTATTTTTGCTGTGGCTGGTGACATCGAGTGCGGCCTCAACACTGCCACTATAGCGCCATTCTGAGTCACTTTTTCGGTCTGAATACACCAGCTCACTAATGGGAATTTGTTTATTGTTAACCTGAACAAACCCATCGAGTTCGGAGGATTTTATGCTCACATCTTGTAGCGTACGGTTGATGCTCCAATGCTGATTTTGGGTGGTTTCAAAGCTTTTAATCGCGCTACGCTCTATGGATATTTTGGGGGAATAACTGGGTTTGATAACTAAGTGTGCTTCGTCAAAGCTTTTAATTTCGCCAGTGATTTTATCGCCATTTCTCAGTAACACAGTATCTGCCAGACTTTGCCCACTTAAGCCTGCCAGTAATATGGCTACAGATAACCTAGAAAAGTGATTTGGCATTAGTGGCTGGCTCTAAAAAATAAACAGTGTCGAAGATTTGGGCATTCTAGCCTATATGGCGCAGAGTAAGGCAATAACAATAGGCGAAGATTTCAGGAATTGGATGTTAGCACCCAATTCCCGATCTTGCTTAAGGATCAACGAGAATTGATTTCGGTGATTTTGAGATTGAGCAATTGTTTCTGCCAACGGTTTTTGTCAACGCCTTCAACCCAAATCACAGGGCTCTTACGTTGCTCGCCCTTACGTAGGTAGGTTTCTGGCATGCGGAAAATCGCTTCCCAGACTTCCAGTTTTTCGGTTTTGAGCAAGGTGCCATCGTCGGCAAAGAAGCTCGCTTCGACCTCAACTAAAGTCACGTGCTCGCCGCTGGTGCTGGCAAGCTCAAAGGTCAAGCCGAGTTTATCCTGCTTCCATTGGCTCTCGCTGAAGGTGACTTTAATGCCGTCTTTGGCAGTAGAGCCTAAGATCTCGGGTCTGGCGATGGCATTGGCGGTCAGGGTTGTGACAGGTTGGGTTGCTTCAACGGCGGATGTGCTGCTGGCTACTGCCGCTGCGGCTGTTGTTACAGTAGAACTTGGGGCCGCAACTGTAGCAACAGCTGGCGCTTTAGCGGCTTTGGTCTCTGTGATGATATATTCCCAGGTAAAGTCGTCTTTTAGTCTGACCTGAGCGCCATTCTCAAGGGTAATGGTGGCCACATCGGCTGCCATCACTGAGGATGAGAGCAATAAGAGTGAACTAAGTGCGCTAAGGCGAAATAAGGTTTGCATTGATTTTCTGGCTCCGGTATCCATCTGAGTCAACATTCTGCCCTAACATAAACAATTTGCAGCATATTCGTCACTGTCTAAGTCGCGTTTTGATGAATAAAGCGGATTTAGCCGTAAGAGAGGGCAGGCTGAGTTTAAGGTATGCGCTTAGGGATAAAAAGTATCAGGGCGTTGTCATAGAGTCGGATTGTCTATAAACGTCTGTAGAGGAGAGTAAAATGCAAGGTAAACATCGTACTTATGGACTCGTTATCGGCTTGATTTTCAGTGCTGTAACCTGGGCAGATGAGCCTCTTAAAACGGGCTGTGCTGCAAAATTAGCGGCTATAAGTGCTGAACTCACTGAGGCTAAGGCTGCTGGTCATCAGCACAAAGTGGCAGGGCTAGAAAAGGCCTATAGTGAGGTCGCAAACCATTGTGACGATGACAGCTTAACTGCCGAGCGTTTAGCTAAAATTGAGGTCTTAGAGGCTAAATTAGCCGAGCGCCAGCATGAGCTTACCGAAGCGATTGCCGATGGTAAGCCTATGGATAAAATCAATAAAAAACGCCAAAAGATTGCAGAAGTTGAATCTGAGCTTGCTAAGGCGAGAGCAGAGCTCGCACAATAACTTCGGGCTCTTTCGGTTTAACCCGCATACCCTATGCTCAAAATGGTCGATTCAGTGCTGGAGTTATAACCTGCACTCAGCATGACATGCTCTGTTAGGCGATATCTTAGGCCTGCTTCGGCACCCCAATGTTTGGATTTATCTTCTTCCCACGAGGGTTTGCCATCGACAATGCGGGGTGAAATATTGTTGGTATAAGCTGTGGTGCTGATATAGAGGCTGCCGCCCGCATAAATGCTAAAGTCATTGGTTAAACTGTAGCTTAAACCTAAGCGCCAGAGGCTTTCTTGTCGATGTGATAGTGCGGGTTCTGGCACCTCAATATCGGTTTCACGACTGCGGGCATAACCAAGGTAATAACCCCATCGCTGATAATCATCATCGAAATGATAGGGCGCAAGGGTGATTCCGTAGAGATTATCTTCTGCGGGAACGTAATCGAGCATGAGCGCTACATAGGGAATGGTGGTTCTCTCAACTGATTTATCTGGCATCATCAGATGATTTGAAGTGTTATATTCCGTTGCCTGTAGCGGTTGGCATAGGCTCAGTAGCCCAATGCTAAGATAGGCGAATTTAGGTAAATGACGATACATGGGATGGCTTCCTTGGTAGCAGGTGGATTATTGTTCATTTCCTTTTGTGTGTGGTCAATTCAAAATGCTAAAATCTCTTTTAAAATAATTGGTTGTAAAATTTTTGTATCTTATGGTGAGTGTTTTTAAAGGGATATTTAACTGAGGGTAACTCAGTTGTTTCCTTTGTATGACTTTGTTGCGCTAGCGCCTAAATTGGAGTGAATTGTGGATCAGGAAATAAGGCTCGAAATTTCGGCATGGTTAACGGGTTTGGGAATTGACAGTCAACCATCCGACGGAATATCAACCAGCATTATGCTGCTTGCTTGCGTGTTAGTCGCGGCCATTGCCTATTTTATTATGCGCCGTGGGGTGATCCGCGCGGTTAACATGGTGATCCTGCGATCTAGAGTGACGTGGGACGATGTGTTTATGCGCTATAAAGTGCTCGAAAAGCTGGCGATGTTAGTGCCCGCTATCGTGCTCAATCTGCTGGTGCCTATAACCTTAACAGAGCATCCGGTACTTAGCGGCTTAGTTGATCGCCTACTGAGTATCTGGCTGGTGGTATTGATGATCCGCGCTATCTACGCGGGGCTGGATGCGGTTAATGAAATCTCTGACATCAATCTGGTCAGCCGCCGACTACCGGTTAAAAGCTTTGTGCAGTTGTTTAAGTTGTTCCTATTCTTTGTCGGCCTTATCGTGTCCCTTTCTGTGCTCGCCGATCAGTCTCCTGTGTACTTCCTTAGCGGCTTAGGTGTAGCGACGGGTTTTGTAATGTTAGTGTTCCGCGACACGATTTTAGGCTTTGTCGCAGGGATTCAGCTCGCAGCCAACCGCATGGTAAGCAAGGGCGACTGGATCCAAATGGATAAGTACGGCGCCGATGGCGCGGTGGAGGAGGTGTCCTTAACTACAGTTAAAGTACGTAACTGGGATAAGACCATCACCATGATCCCCGCCTATGCGTTAGTCTCGGATGCGTTCCGTAACTGGCGTGGTATGTCGGAATCCGGTGGTCGTCGGATCAAACGCGCGGTTAATATCGATATCAACAGTATTAAGTTTTTAACTGAGGAAGATCGAAATCGCCTGAGTAAAATCAATTGTTTGAAAGAGTATTTCCCCGCCAAGATCAGCGAGATCCAAGCGTCGAATGCTAAAGTGTCGGATCTGGATATGATGGTCAATGGTCGCCATTTGACCAACGTGGGGACTTTCCGCGCTTATTTGCAGGAATACCTGCAACGCCACGATAAAGTGCATAAGGATATGACCCTGATGGTGCGCCAATTGGCACCGACCACCGAAGGCTTACCGATTGAGGTTTATATCTTTACCAATGATACCCGCTGGGCTTTTTATGAGGCGATACAAGCGGATATCTTCGACCATATCTTTGCCGTGTTGCCTGAGTTTGGTTTGCAGGCCTTCCAAGCGCCGACGGGTAACGATATCCGCAGTCTGAAATCGGTGAAGGTCGAGGGTTAGTCTCGACTGACGAGAATCACGGCGAGGGTAAGAAATACGCCGCCGCTGGTTCGGTCAAACCAATGCAATTTGTTGCTGGCCTTAAGGCTAGGTGCCAGCACATTGGCCATTGAGGCGTAGATCATTACAAAGCTAAAGTCGACCAGCGCCCAAGTGAGGGCAAGAATCGCCAATTGCGGTAATTGTGGTGCGGTTAAATCGATAAATTGTGGAAATAACGCCGCAAAAAACAGTAGGTCTTTAGGATTGCTGATCCCTACTAAAAATGCCTGTTTAAAGAGTTGTTTAGGCTGACCATTTCCTTCTTTTTTTGCCACTTCCAATGGCTGAACGTGCTGTTTTGTGAGCAATAATTTGATACCCAAAAACACCAGATAGGCGCCACCAAACCACTTGAGTATGGTAAAGCCGTATTCCGAGGCGCTGATCAGTGCCCCTAAACCTGCCGCCGAGGCCACCATTAATACCAGTGCGGCGCTGACACTGCCAAGCCCTGTGGCTATGCTGCGTTTTTTACCAAAATGAATACCGTGGGACATAGACAACATTGCAATAGGCCCAGGAGAAATACCAATCAAAACAATCGCAAAAAGGTAGAGTAACCAAGTTTCGGTCTGCATGTTTTGCTCCGTGTTAGATGAAAGAATTAGCGTTTGTTATCGGGTGAATAATCAGGGATGACCTTGGGATGACGTCCCTTAATGCTGCGGTAAAAGCATAAAATCTCAGCCATATCTTGCTCTATATCCGTGGGTTGCAGTGGTGCACTGATC
>NZ_AKZL01000028.1:0-56422 GCF_000282755.1 Shewanella sp. POL2 | reverse complement strand
TGCATAATGCAGGTTTTTTATTGGCTGAAGATTTTTTGATTAAAGACAATAGCTAATTAAGCCTATTTCTTACGCCAAGTGGTGCCACTTGGGCCATCCTCTAAGACCACACCAAGCTCATTTAAACGATTACGCGCCACGTCAGCCGCTGGCCAATCTTTTTCACTGCGAGCGCGGTTACGTTCAACGATCAATGCTTCAATCTCTGCAACCTCATCGTCACTGCCCTCACCTTTAAAGAAGGCCTCGGGAGATTGATGCAATAAGCCCAGCACATCAGCAAGTTGTTTCATTGACACGGCTAATGCAGAAGCCTCTGCCATATCAGTGAGTTTCAGACGGTTGATCTCACGCACCATATCAAACAGCACTGAATAGGCTTCTGGGGTGTTAAAGTCATCGTCCATTGCCGCTTTAAACTTAGCCACAAACTCTTCGGCAGGTGCCGGCGCTACAGTCAGGTCAACATCTTTAATCGCAGTGTATAAACGCTCTAACGCCGCACGCGCCTGCTTGAGGTTTTCTTCAGAGTAGTTGATTTGGCTACGATAATGACCCGATAGCAGGAAGTAACGCACGGTTTCAGCGTCGTAATGGCCTAATACATCACGAATGGTGAAGAAGTTACCCAAGGACTTGGACATCTTTTCGCGGTCAACCATCACCATGCCGGTGTGCATCCAGTAATTCACGTATGGCGTATCATGGGCGCAGCAAGACTGAGCAATTTCGTTCTCATGGTGTGGGAATTGTAAATCTGAACCGCCACCGTGAATATCAAAATGCAGACCTAAGTGCTTGCTGTTCATTGCCGAACATTCGATATGCCAGCCTGGACGACCCGGCCCCCATGGTGATTCCCATGTTGGTTCGCCCGGTTTGGACATTTTCCATAGCACGAAATCCATTGGATTTTGCTTGTTATCGTCAACCTCAACCCGTGCGCCCGCCTGTAATTGCTCCAGATTCTGACCTGATAGGCGACCATACTCAGGGAAAGAAGCCACACTGAACAGCACATCGCCATCAGCTGCCACATAGGCATGCCCGCGAGCGAGTAAACGCTCAACCATATCGATGATTTCGGCAATGTGCAGAGTGGCACGTGGTTCGAAATCGGGACGGATCATATTCAGCGCATCGAAATCCTTGTGCATTTCACCAATCAAGCGATCGGTTAATGTATTGCAGTCTTCTTGGTTTTCGTTAGCACGCTTGATGATTTTGTCATCAATATCGGTGATGTTGCGCTGGAAATTCACTTCATAACCCGCGTAACGCAGGTAGCGAACAATCATATCGAAGGAAACAAAAGTACGCCCATGGCCAATATGACAGAGATCGTAAACGGTCACGCCACATACATACATCCCAACTTTTCCGGGATTAATAGGCTTAAATTCCTGTTTTTGGCGGGTAATACTGTTGTAAATCTTCAACATCGGTATTCTCTTCAAAGATAGATTCAAGTGTAAAATCAAGGGGTCAGTCTACCACGCTGACGAGGGTTTTGAATACTGCACTTTGCGCGCAATCCGAGATAAGTTAGAATCGCGCCACTATTTACTGAGAGTATGAAAACATGATCACATTACACACTAATTTTGGCGACATTAAACTGCAACTGAACGCCGAAAAAGCCCCGCTGACCGTGGCAAACTTTATGAAATATGTTGACGAAGGTTTCTTCGACGGCACCATTTTCCACCGTGTAATTGACGGCTTTATGATCCAAGGCGGTGGTTTTACCGCTGAAATGAGCCAAAAACGTTGCCATGAGCCAGTGAAAAACGAAGCCAACAACGGTTTATCAAACCGTACTGGTACTATCGCGATGGCGCGTACTTCGGACCCACACTCAGCGACGGCTCAGTTTTTCATCAACGTCAACGATAACACCTTTCTCGATTTCAAATCTGAAAGCATGCAAGGTTGGGGTTACTGCGTGTTTGGTGAAGTGGTTGAAGGCATGGACATCGTTGAAAAAATCAAAGCTGTCAGCACTGGTAACCGTGGCATGCACCAAGATGTGCCATTAGAAGCGGTTGTGATTGAAAAAGTAAGTGCGGCCTAATTCCCTAGGATGCGAACCTTATTTATTGGCGATCTGCACTTAAGTGCCGATCGCCTCGATATCACCCAAGCCTTTAATCGTTTTCTCGATACCGAACTTGATGATGTAGATGCTCTCTATATTCTGGGGGATCTCTTTGAGGTATGGGTCGGCGACGATTTAGCCTTGCCCTTTGCCATCGAATTAGCGCGCAAGCTCAAGCAAGTCTCCCAAACCTTGCCCATCTACTTTATTCACGGTAATCGTGACTTTATGTTAGGCAAACAATTTGCCGATGCTGCGGGTATGCAAATGTTGCCCGAAGTCAAATGCTTAGATCTCTATGGTGTTAACACGGTTATTTTGCATGGCGACAGCTTGTGTACCTTAGATAAAGCCTACCAACGCTTTCGCAAATTACGCAGTTTTGCCTTTGCCCGTTGGCTTTATAGCTGTTTGCCGAAGAAAAAACGTCAAGCCATTGCCAATAAAATCCGCAGTAACAGCCAAAGCAGTAATCAGCAAAAAAGCTATGTGATTATGGACGTAGAACCCAGTGCGGTGAATGCGTTATTTGCTCAAACCCACAGCAAACAGATGATCCACGGTCATACCCATAGGCCTGCTATCCATGAATTAAACAATGGCTGCAAACGCATTGTAGTCGGTGATTGGTACGAGCAAGGCAGCGTGTTAGTGGTCAGCGCCGACGGTGTGGAGCTAAAAAGCCTGCCCTTCGACGCCAGCTAAGCACCTATAGCGTCTTCACCATTAACACATCTACCGCTAAGGCCTCATACCTGAATATGGTTGAGGCCGCTATTTATCTTTCCCACTGGGCAACTAAGGGTTGACCACTGTGGAAATGAAACTCCTCATCGGGCGCCATAATCAATTCGGCTTCTCTCTCGCCAAAATAAGCAACTCGCTCGCTGATATCCTCAGTCGATACTAACTGTGCCAGCTTAAGATAATCCTCAAAATGACGCGCCTCTGAGCGCAGCAGTGACACATAAAACTTACTTAACTCTGCATCCAAGTAAGGCGCTAATTTGGCAAAGCGCTCACAGGAGCGCGCCTCAATGTATGCACCCACAATCAACTTATCCCGCAGAATATCCTTCTCATGGGTGGTCACGTGGCTCATCATCCCTTTTGCGTAACGCCCAGCACGAATATTACGATATGGGATTTGCCGTGCGTGCATCAGCTCCAGCACTTGCTCAAAATGATGGAATTCTTCTTTTATCAAACGGATCAGTGGTGGGATCAGATCCTGTGCAAAAGCAAAATGTTGATTCGGCTGTAGATTGGCTACCAACTCATTCTTTTTGACATCACGAGCCAAAAACTGCTCGATATTGCGATCCTTATGATAAACAAATTCCTCATAGGGTTTCGCCCATGCCAATAGCGATTGTCCGCTGTCTTTATCCAAGGCATATCGCCTCAATAAGAACATCGCAGTCTGCGCCGCTTTTAGCTCACAATTACAATGGTCAATTAAGAGTTCATCTAACGAGGCAGAGGCTCTTGCTACATCAATCCAAGTTTGCGGCGTCTCACAACGAAGAAACGCATGAACAGGTGCCAGTAATTGCTGCATGGGATCACTCAAAAATCTTAAAGAAAATATCGCCATATTTTACGCGTAATTATCAACAAGCTATAGCTTTAGACACCAGTAAACTTGACTAGCTGAACTTTTTGTTCAATAAATAATCTACACTTTAAGAACTGAGATCCTGATCACGGCACATCTCAATTCAAAGAGTAGGCAATCGGGAGTTAAAGGGATTGTGGAGCATTAACCCTGATTGCAGAGCTGTTATCAGCTCGTCTGACGTTTGGCGAGCCAACATCAATGCTGAACAAGGATAATTATAATGATACTGAATCACTTAATGGGGTTATACACTCATCCAAAGCAAGAGTGGCATGCGATTGAACAAAACCATGAAGCACTCAAAAGCAGCTTAAGTCACGTTCTTCTCATCGCACTCATTCCCGCTGTCTGTAGCTTTATTGCAACAGCTTACATTGGCTGGAATCCAGGAGCTGGTGATCCTATTTATCTCACGCCGCAAAGTGCGATGTTTATGTCCGTAGGTATGTATTTTGGCCTAATTGCAGGCGTCTTTGCCCTCGCCTATTTAGCCTTTTGGATGGCAAAAACCTTCGATGCTCAGCCAACTTTCACCCAAGCATTAGAACTCGCGTCCTACACCGCAACACCGCTGTTTATGGTTGGTTTGGCGGCACTCTACCCAGTACTCTGGTTTATTATGATTGTTGGGCTGATTGGCTTAGCCTACTCGGTTTATCTGCTATATGCAGGTGTGCCCATTATTATGAATATCCCTGAAGAGAAAGGCTTTATTTACGCCAGTTCTATGGTCACAGCAGGTTTAGTGCTCTTGGTTGGATTAATGGCCACCAGTGTTATCCTCTGGAGCATTGGCTTTGGTCCTATGTACCAATAAGGGATTAATCCGCACTCAGGTGCAAACGACTTGAAATACTGATAGTGACAAATAGATAGTGGCAAATAGACGTGTTGAAAACGAAAAGTTGTAAAACAGAAAAGGCCCTTAGCTTGAAAACACTAAGGGCCTTTTTATTCTTTACTGCTGTTGACAGTTAGTCGCGACAGAGATTATCGCGGCCAACAACTTGCTATTCAAACGAGTCCCGCAGTGCAACTGTTAGGTTAAACACTAAATGCTCGGCTGAAGAGTCTTTATTGTCAGCACAGAAATAACCTTCACGCTCAAACTGATAAGCTTTTTCCGCTGGCGCATTCGCAAGGCTTGCTTCAACTAAACCATTAACCACTTCAAGTGAGTTAGGGTTAAGCACTTCATCCACTGTCTCGGCAGCAGCAGGATTTGGATCAGTGAACAAGCGTTGGTATAAACGGAACTCAGCAGGTTTAGCCGTAGTCGCTTCAACCCAATGGATTACGCCTTTCACCTTGCGACCATCGGCAGGGTTTTTACCTAAAGTATCGGCATCGTAGCTACAGTAGACGGTAGTGATATTACCTTCACTGTCTTTGTCACAACGTTCGGCTTTAATCACATAGGCGTTACGCAGGCGCACTTCTTTGCCCATGACTAGACGTTTGTACTGCTTATTGGCTTCTTCTCTGAAGTCAGCCACATCGATATACAGTTCGCGGCCAAAGGCGAGTTCGCGCGTCCCCATGCTTTCATCGCTTGGGTGAGAAGCCGCTTGAATCGTCTCGATTTGACCTTCTGGGTAGTTCTCAATCACCACTTTTAATGGGCGCAGTACGGCCATCGCACGTGGGGCATGTTCGTTTAGCTCTTCACGGATGCAGGCATCGAGCATCGCCGCTTCAATCATGTTTTCTTGCTTAGTGATACCAATACGTTGGCAAAACTCGCGGATAGACGCTGGGGTATAACCACGACGGCGTAGACCTGCAATTGTTGGCATACGGGGATCATCCCAGCCAGTTACTAACTTGCGTGTCACTAAGTCATTTAATTTACGCTTAGACATCAGCGTATATTCAAGATTTAAGCGTGAAAACTCATATTGACGAGTACGATTTGGCGCTTGGAAATCATCTAAATTATCGAGAACCCAGTCATACAGACGACGGTTGTCTTGGAACTCAAGTGTACATAATGAGTGAGTAATGTGCTCGAGCGCATCGGAAATACAGTGAGTAAAATCGTACATTGGATAAATGCACCACTTATCACCCGTTTGGTGATGGTGAGCAAAACGAATACGGTAAATCACCGGATCGCGCATACACATGAAAGGCGATGCCATATCAATCTTAGCGCGCAGCGCACATTCGCCCTCTTTGAATTCACCTAGACGCATTTTTTCAAATAAGCGCAGGTTTTCTTCCACAGGAGTATCGCGATAAGGGCTATTTTTACCAGGCTCTTTTAACGTGCCACGGTATTCACGGGTTTCATCAGCATTGAGAAAACACACATAGGCTAAGCCTTTATTGATTAACTCAACGGCATATTGATGTAATTGGTCGAAATAGTTAGAGGAATAACGCACCTCACCATCCCACTGGAATCCCAACCAACGCACATCCGCCTGAATAGAATTGACATAATCGATGTCTTCTTTTTCAGGGTTGGTATCATCAAATCGTAAGTTACAGAGACCTTGGTAATCGCGGGCGATGCCAAAGTTCAAACAGATGGACTTAGCATGACCTATATGTAAATAACCATTTGGCTCGGGTGGAAAACGCGTCTGCACACTCGTGTGCTTACCGCTTTTCAGATCCTCATCAATGATATTACGAATAAAGTTACTCGGACGTACTTCAGTGTCCACATGACTCATGGAATTCCTCTTTGCGAACAATGGCAATTTTAACAAAACCAGCATGATCCTACAGATCTCGGCCAGTTACAATGCCCAGTATTAAAAACTAAGGGTTATGCCGTGGATAGTAAAACAATAAAAGCAGCCGTGAAAGCTGCTTTTATCTTTGTAACCACTAAGCTGACATTTATTACTCAGGGATTTACTCAGTAATAATCCGCACGCCGGGGATAATTTGCTGAGTTCTGCGCCCTTTACGTTTTAGCCATAGATAGAATATGACTAACGCACTGAGGAAGAAACCAATCCATAAACCCGATTGCAATGGGTGCTCGGCAAAGGTTGCTACTTGGTAAGCGATAGTTGCACTGCCATAGGCCAGAGAGAATGTCCATGTCGCTGCAAACGTTGCCCAACGAGTACCAAACTCGTTCACTAAAGCGCCCATCGCCGCAACACAGGGAGTATAGAGTAAAATAAACAACAGGTAAGAGAACGCCGCTACCTTGGTAGTAAACCCAGATTGCAAGGCACTAAAGGTTGACGTTGCAACACCTTGCGCCTCTGCCGCAACATCGGTACTGGATACATCACCCACAGATAACTTAAGCGGGTCTTCCAAATCCAAACCGAACAAGTTTGCAGGAATGGTCGCAAGTGCCTCGTTAAAGCTGTCTGCTAGTGGTGTTAATTCACCGTCCTCAGGCGCCGCATTGGTATATAAGCTATTGAGTGTTCCCACCACCGCTTCTTTAGCAAAAATCCCGGTGATAATACCTACGGTTGCAGGCCAGTTATCTTGTTCAATCCCCATCGGCGCAAAGATTGGAGTCACTTTCTGGCTCGCTACACTTAAGAGTGACGCTTGGCTATCCTCGTGGCCAAAAGTGCCATCAATACCAATCGCATTGATAAAGTTGAGCAGTGTCACCACCAGCACAATGGTTTTACCCGCACCAAGGATAAAACTCTTAGTCCGCTTACCAGTACGCACCATCACAGCTTTAAATTTAGGCAACTCATAGCTTGGTAACTCCATCACTACCGCACTACTAGTGCCTGGTAATAAAGTGCTTCGCAGCAACAATCCGGTACCGATGGCCGCAAAAATCCCGATGATATACAGTAAAAATACCAGGTTTTGGCCAGAGTCTGGAAAAAATGCCGCCGCAAATAGTGCATACACAGGCAACCGGGCACCACAAGACATAAAGGGAGCCATCATTCCCGTGACAATACGCTCACGCTCACTGCCTAAGGTACGCGTTGCCATAATGGCTGGCACAGAGCAACCAAAGCCCACGATCATTGGTACGAAAGCTTTGCCCGGTAAGCCTATGCGACGCATTAATCCGTCAACCACAAACGCGGCACGAGCCATATAGCCCGAACTTTCAAGAACAGATAAACCAAGGAATAATGCCGCAATCACAGGAATAAACGTAGAAACCGTTTGAATACCTTGGCCCACACCACCCGCAAGGATAGTCACCAACCAAGCTGGCGCGCCTATGTTATTGAGCAATGCACCAAAATGATCGACCAGTAATGCCCCTGCAAACACATCGAAGAAATCGATAAACGCACTGCCGATGTTGATGCTGAACATAAACATCAAATACATGACAAATAAGAACACCGGAATCCCAAGTACAGGATGTAAGACTAATTTATCGAGTTTATCGCTCAAGGTTAAGAAGCCATCGGCTTTAACGGAACCTTGGAATACTCGCTCAACAAAATTAAAGCGAGTGGTTGCGACCATCACTTCAATGTCGTGTCCTTGCTGCGAAATTTGCTGAGTACAAGTATTCACCTCATCCTGAAGCTCAGCATTTTTACAGCTACCACAACCAGAACCGTTACCCAACATAGCTAAGGCGCGGCCACGGCTTAAGTTGGGATCTTTACTACAAAGTAGTTGCACGCCTGCTTCAATTTGCTCGTCGTAATCAAGTAACAAAGGCGCTTCAGATACACGACCTTGAAGTAAGTCAAGCACTTGCGCTTGTACTTTAGCAACATCAGCAGGATCGCGAGAACAAACCCCAATCACTGGGCAGCCCAATTCTTGACTCATTTTCTTTAAATCGACACGAATGCCACGCTTGATAGCAGCATCGATTTTGTTCAACACCACCACCATAGGGATCGACAATTCACGGAGTTGTGCCGTCAAATAGAGGTGGCGCTCGATATTGGTCGCATCAACTAAGTTAATGATGCCATCGACACGTTGTTCGGCGAGATACTGTTGAGCAATCTGCTCATCAAGAGAACAATCACAGCTATTACCCGCAGGGAGTAAATCATAGATACCGGGTAAGTCGGTTAAGTAAACGTCAGCACCATTGAGAGTAAAATGACCGGTTTTTTTCTCAACCGTCACACCGGACCAGTTGCCAACTTGCTGATTAGCGCCTGTAAGCGCGTTAAAGAGTGTTGATTTCCCAGCGTTTGGGTTACCAACGGTGACGCAATGAAACTGCTTAGTCATTCGCCTTTTCCACCTCAATAATGTCTGCCAAGTCTCTGCGCATACAAAGCTTACTACCACGAATATCCAGCTCTAAACCAGAGCCCATTGGCGCTCGGCGAATCAAAGAAAATCGTGTATTTGGGGTAATGCCCATGGACAATAATTTACGCTTCACTGTTTGCGGCAAATCTAATCGCCCGATTTCAGAAATAATGCCACGGTCACCGGGACTGAGTTCGCTTAACTTCATTACCTATTTCACCTTGTAACAGCTTCAGCTTGAAAAACTGTGCTCATTTTATCTGAGCTATGGAGCTAATAACTTTACCTAGATCAAGCTTTTTGACTGGTAACGATAATAGTTTTCAATTGTGTTGGGTATTATGTGACAAAAATCTCAATGAATAAACGCCTGACCGAAAATAAAAATGCCAGCTAGCTGCCACCCTTTATCGCAATCGAACAACATGTTCAATAAGCGTTAAAAAAAGTCATCCTCGGTACAAAATGAGACATTGGTCACACTTATTGTTTATCCCTACAAAATCATTCCTCTTTACAGTCAACCAGCTAAAAAATGTTAAGCACTTGTCACATGCTTGTTCTAATATTAATCAGCTAAATTAGCGATGTCGAAAGCTTGAAAAATAACAAATAAAACGCACTCGGGAATAGATGAACATGGATATAGGTTTAAAGTTCAAAAGCATAACTCAGGTTATGCTTGCTCTGATGTTATCGATACTCAGCCTTTCAACGGTAGCGACACCTTGGGATGACAAGCCACCCGAGGAGGTCGTCGCGACTTTGGACAAAAAGTTTGCCGAAGGTAAGTACTCGGCTAAAGGGGCTGACACTTGCCTGATGTGCCATAAAAAAAGTGCGGTTGTAATGGCCATTTTCGATGGTGTGCACGGTAATCCTAATATTAAAGAATCCCCCATGGCCGACTTACAGTGTGAGGCTTGCCACGGCCCACTCGGTAATCATAACAAGGGCGGCAAAGAGCCGATGATCACCTTCGGCCAGAATTCCCCCGTTCCCGCGCAAAAACAAAACAGTGTTTGTATGAGTTGCCATAACGACGATCAACGCATCGCGTGGAAAGGTAATCACCATGACAATGCCGATATCCCTTGCAGTAGCTGCCACCAAGTACACGTAGCAAAAGATCCTATCAGCGACAAAGCCAACGAAGTGGCGATTTGTACCCAATGCCATACTCAGCAAAAAGCGGATATGCACAAACGCTCATCCCATCCACTACAGTGGCAACAAATGGTCTGTAGCGATTGCCACAATCCCCATGGCAGTTTAAATGATGCCAGTCTGAAACAAATGAGCGTCAACGAAAACTGTTACAGCTGCCACGCTGAAAAACGCGGTCCTAAATTGTGGGAACATGCGCCAGTCACCGACAATTGTGCGAACTGCCATAACCCCCACGGCAGCGTCAACGAATCCATGCTTATTAGCAAACCGCCACAGTTATGCCAACAGTGCCACGCCTCCGATGGCCACAGCAGTAATGCTTACTTTGGTAATCAAACCAATGCCTTCACCTCGGGTAATTCCTGTATGAATTGCCATGGACAAGTGCATGGTTCAAACCATCCATCCGGCAAGTTGCTCCAGAGATAACAAGGGAATGATCATGCAAATAATGAACATATCGACTCCTAAAGCTTGTTTCTCACTCACATTACTGGCTTGGGCGATTAGTGGCGTACTCAACACAGCCCATGCTGAAGGATATGAAATCCAAAAAGCGAATCGCAGTGGCGTAAAAAGTGAGGCATGGAGCTGCAAGCAATGCCAGCCCAAAACAGGGCGCCAAGTCAACGTCAGCGCCACGCTCGCCTACAATGACGGCGAAGATAGCCGTTTTGGTAATCGCACTGGCACGGATAAAGATGGCTTGGTCGGTGCTGTGGGCGCCGATATGCAATACCAAGCTGGGAGTGGTTACCAAACCCGGCTAGAGGCCGATAAATTGGGATTTGACACGGGGTCAGCCAAGCTCACCACAGGCCAACCCGGACACTACCAAATCCAATTAGGTTATAAAGGGCTCGCCAATTACCAATACAATCAGCTAAAGAGCCCTTATCTCACCGATAACGATAAGATGCTCTTGCCTGATAATTGGGTAGCGGGAGCAACGACCCACTCCATGCCGTTACTGCAATCGAGTTTAATCGAGCAGGACTTAAGCATTACGCGGGATAGATTTAACCTCGGCGGTTACTACGCAGGCCATATCTCATCGAGCAGCCGCTACAAAGCCTCGGTGAACTACCAGCATGAAAACCGCAGCGGCACGAAAAAGACCAGCGCAAATATTCTCACTAACAGTGTGATGTTGGCGCAGCCAATTGATGACAGCACTGATGAAGTCGATGCCAGAGTTTATTTTGGCGGCACAGGCTGGCAAGCGGGCATAAACAGCCAGATAAGCCAATATAAGAATGACCATCAGGCACTGCTATGGCAATCGGCCTATACGCCCACATTTGGTGCGGCCTACTTTGGCCAAAATGCAGTCGACCCAGATAACAAGGCCTATCGGATCGCCGCCGAGGCCAGTGGTGGTCAAAATGGTCATAACATCCTTATGCACGTGGGCATCAGTAACATGTCACAGGATGAGGCTTTTCTACCAGCAACCATTAATGGCCCCTCCCCTGTACTGCCAACCGATAATCTGGATGCCCAAGTGGACATCCTAGATATGGTGCTTAAGTATTCAGGCCGCATCACACAGGATTTGAGTGTTCAAGCCAGTTATAACTATCAAGACAGGGAAAACAAGACGGCTCAGTTAGATTTCCCACAGGTCGTGACCGACAGCTTTTATCAAGGCACAGCTACAAATCGTCTCTACGATAAACGCAGTAAACAATTTGATCTCAAAGGCAAATACCGCCTATCGCCGTCGGCCTATGCTGAAGCGGGATATAGCCGAGATGAAATCATTTATTCGGAGCTTGATAGGCAGTCCATCGATGAATCGGGTCTCTTTGCCAAACTCAGCTACCGCTATTCGCCAGCTTGGTCAGCTTGGTTAAAGGGCGAAGTATTAGATCGTAATGGCAGTGAATACGATGCTGTAACAAGCACACAAAGTCCGAGTAATCCTTGGCTACGTAAGTCTTATCTTGCTGATCGCAAACGTCAAAAAGTCACCTTGCACACAGATTACCAAACCGATATAGGGTTCTCTGTGGGTGCGAGTTTACACAGTATTGATGATGACTATAACCATACATCAGTCGGGCTCACCCAAGTGTCTTACCTTGGCTACGATGTAACTGCGCAGTATCTAATTAGCGACAATCTAAGTCTTAACGCCTATCTCAACCAAGACTGGCGCGATTCAGATCAGGCCGGAAGCAATCGTTTCTCAACACCTGATTGGTACAGCACCGCTGAAGAGAAATCGACCCTGATTGGCGCGGGTATCGCCTATCAAAACCTGCTGGATAATCGTTTAGATCTGGGATTGGACTACAGCTACTCCGATGGTCAAAGCGATACTGAAATCACCTATGGCATCACTAGCCCCTACGGTGACTACTACAGTCGCAAGCACAATATTAACGCCTACGCCAAATATAAGCTGGCCGACAGTATGTCATTACGCTTCGATTGGTTGTTCGAGAAATATCAAGATGCAAACTGGCAAAACCAAAACATCACTTGGGACACGGTCCCCAATGTGCTCAGTTTTGGCGACATCAGCCACGATTACAATGCTCATTACTTAGGTTTGACCTTAAGCTACCAAATGTAACTTAGGCACTGACAGCGTATTCCAAGGATAGAAATATGAACAAGTTTGCCAAATTAACCACACAATATAGTTTGATGCTGCTCCTCGCCACACTTGTCTCCGCTTGTGGGGGCAATGATGGTAATGATGGCTCACCCGGTGAGCCGGGGAAACCACCCGCAATAACGATCACTAGCCTAAACATCATGGTCGATAAAGTTACCGTGACCGACGGCATTGCCCAAGTCGATTATCAGGTGAGCAATCAAGACGATGAAGCCGTGGTTGGTATTCCTTCAGCCACCTTTATTGCGGCGCAATTACTACCTCAGGGCGCCACAGGTGCTGGTAATAGCAGTGAGTGGCAACATTTCACCTCTGAAACGTGCGCCGCTTCTTGCCCAGGCACGATTGTTGACCATAAAAACGGCCATTACAGCTATCGTTTTAGCGCCACATTTAACGGCATGAATGGGGTGACATTCGTTAACGACGCCACCCAACGAGTAGTCATCAAACTGGGCGGTGATGCATTAGCCGATGGCACAGCGCTCCCTATAACTAATCAGCACTATGATTGGCAAACCTCGGGGAATACCTTAGCTTATACCCGTAACTTAATTACCATTGAAACCTGTAATAGCTGCCACAACAATTTAGCGTTCCATGGTGGACGTTATAACCAAGTTGAAACCTGCGTAACCTGCCATAACAGTAAGAAGGTCAGCAATCCCGCGGATATTTTCCCGCAAATGATACACAGCAAACATTTAACGGGATTCCCTCAATCCATCAGTAATTGCCAGACTTGCCACGTTGATAATCCAGATTTAGCCGAGCGTCAAAATTGGCATAGGGTACCCACCATGGAAGCCTGTGGTGCCTGCCATACCCAAATTAATTTCCCTGCGGGCCAAGGCCATCCAGCACAAGCGGATAATAGCAATTGCGTTGCTTGCCATAATGCCGATTGGACCGCAAGCGTACACGGCAATGAAGATCAAATAGCCGCGTTAGCTCAATTTAGTCCAAGCATCAGTAGTGCAAGCATGGATGCCAATGGCACAGTGACTGTTGCGGTGACCCTGATCAACCCCAGCACAGGCACTGTTTACCTAGATAGCGCAGATAAACTCAAATTTATCAGCGACCTAAGGGTTTATGCTAACTGGGGAACCAGTTTCGATTACAGTACCCGCTCTGCGCGCTCAATTCGTCTCCCTGACTCCACGCCAGTTTCTGGCAGCAATGGCACCTACGTTTACACTATTTCAGGTCTCACCGTTCCCGCTGGTACTGAGGCCGACCATGGAGGCTTAGCGATTCAGGGCCGGGTATGCGCCAAAGACAAAGTCTTAGTGGATTGCAGCACCGAACAGGCAGAAGTGCTGGTGATCAAATCAAGTCATAGTTACTTCAATATGTCTGCATTAACCAGCACTGGCCGCCGCGAAATCATTAGCAATGCCAACTGTGCTAGCTGCCACGGCGATCAACAACTGAATATTCATGGTTCGCGCAACGATTTAGCAGGCCAATGCCAACTTTGCCACAACCCGAATATGCAGGCCGATGCTACAGCGGCAAATCCCTCCATTACCTCCTTTGACTTTAAACAGTTAATTCATGGGATCCATACCAGCCAATTTACTGGTTTTGCAGATCTCAACTACCCAGGAAAAATCGGTAATTGTGCTCAATGCCATATCAAAGATGCAGCAGGCGTTTCAACGGTTGCCCTGCCCTTAAATACAGCGGTTCAACCGCTTGCGCTTAACAATGGCACCTTTACCAGCCCAATTGCCGCCGTATGCACTAACTGTCACTCAAGTGATGCGACCCACAATCATATGAAGCAACAAGGGGCCGTGTTTGCAGGCTCCAAAGCTGATGCAACCGCAGGCACTGAAACCTGTGCATTCTGCCATGGACAAGGGGCCGCCGCCGATGTACTCAAAGTCCACCCAATTAATTAACCCTATGATGCAGGCCAAAAGGCCTGCAACTGCAGATATAAAAGGAACTCATACTATGCAGTCTTCTACCTCTAAAGAAATAGTCAGATCTCAATCACATAACCCGCTTAAAGTGACTGATAAATACCAATGACTTAGTTAGCCTTACAGGTGGGATCTAATCCCACACATTAAATGCCAATAATGAGATTTATTCTTATTTGATAAGTGTTTAATGATGATTAAAACTATTGCAGGGAAATATCATGATGAAACGGTTCAATTTCAATACCGCAACAAAAGCGATGTTGGGTGCCGGTTTACTTTCACTTCTTCTCACTGGCTGCGGTGGCAGTGACGGTAAAGATGGTGAAGACGGTAAACCAGGCGTTGTTGGTGTCAATATCAACTCCACCTCAACCTTAAAAGCAAAATTCACAAATGCCACTGTTGATGCAGGCAAAGTCACCGTTGATTTTACGTTGGAAAATGCTAATGGCGTTGCCGTATTAGGCTTAACTAAAGATCACGATTTACGGTTTGGTATTGCGCAATTAACTCCAGTTAAAGAAAAAGTGGGTGAAACTGAAGCTAACCGTGGTTATCAATGGCAAGCTTATATTAATGCCAAAAAAGAGCCAGGTACTATTCCATCCGGCGTTGATAACCTCAAGCCATCAGCCCAATACCAAGCAAACGTTGAAGCAGCAAGTAAATGTGATACTTGCTTAGTTGACCATGGTGATGGTAGCTATAGCTACACCTACCAAGCCAACATTGCCAATGTAACTCAGCCATTAACCGTCACTTACAGCGCTGACGCGACTCAACGCGCGACGATGGAGCTTGAATTACCACAACTCACAGCCAACGCCCATTTCGACTGGCAACCTTCTACTGGTAAGACGGAAGGTATTCAAACCCGTAACGTGGTTTCTATTCAAGCTTGTTATACCTGTCACCAACCTGAAAGCTTAGAGCTTCATGGTGGTCGTCGTATCGATATTGAAAACTGTGCCTCTTGCCATACTGCGACCTCTGGCGATCCAGAATCAGGCAATAGCATTGAATTTACTTACATGATCCACGCTATCCACAAAGGTGGTGAGCGTCATACCTTCGATGAGACAGGCGCAGAAGTACCTGCTCCTTATAAGATTGTCGGTTACGGTGGTAAAGTGATCGACTACGGCAAAGTAGGCTTCCCATTAAAACCTGCTGCTGATTGTTCAGCTTGTCACGTTGAAGGTGCCGGTGCACCTGCCAATGCAGACCTATTCAAAGCAGACTTAAGCAATCAAGCTTGTATTGGTTGCCATACTGAAAAACCATCTGCTCACCATAGCAGCACTGACTGTACCTCTTGCCACAATGCGACAGAGCCTTATGGCGGTACTGGCAGCGCAGCCAAACGTCATGGCGATGTACTGAAAGCCTATTCTGACACCAAAGCGATGGGTATTAAGTTCAGCAATGTGGGTGTAAATGCAACAGGAAAAATCACTTTCGATGTACAAGTGATTGATAAAGATGGCAATGCAATCGATAAAGCCTATGTAAACCAAACCTCACGCGTTGTTGTGGCTTGGGATTCTGACAAAGATTACCCAAGCTCAGCAGCAGCTTCTTATAGCAACCGTCGTATCGCCCTGAACGAAGGTACCTATAATGAAGCGACCAAAACCTATTCACTAACAGGTACTAAGTTCAGCTTACCAGCGGATGCTAACGGTAAAACATTTGAACTCTGGTCTACATTAGAGGTTTGCTTCAACAATGGCGGCTATGGCGTTGCTGATGTTGTGATGACAGACTGTACTGTACCTAACGTCCGTAAAGTACCAGTTAAAGAAGCACCATATCACTTCGTTTGGAAAGATGGTGGTGTGGATAGCACTGCAAAAGCTAAAGCACGTCGTGAAATCATCGACCCAACTAAGTGTCAAGGCTGTCACAATCAGGAAATCCACCACTATGACAACGGTGTAAACTGCCAAACTTGTCATACATCGGACAAAACCCTGAAAAATGATGCGGCCTATCCAGGCGGTAAGATACCAACCAGCTTTGCTTGGAAAGCGCACGAGCGTGAAGGACATTATCTGAAATATGCAGGCGTACAATCTGGTACTGTATTAAAAACCGATTGTGCAACATGTCATACTGCAGATAAATCAAACGTTGTAACGGGTATTGCTTTAGGCAGATCACCAGAACGTGTATGGCGCTACGGTGATATCACAAATAATGGTGCTGATATTTGGGTATCTTCCGATGCTGGTGCATGCTTAAGTTGTCACCAGAAATATCTGTCTGACGCTGCCAAATCGCACATCGAGACTAATGGCGGTATCTTAAATGGCTCAAGTGCAGCAGATGTTCAAACTCGTGCCTCTGAAAGCTGTGCGACTTGCCATACTCCATCACAATTGATGGAAGCTCACGGTAACTAAGCCGACGTAATTCTCTCAATAGAGAGTAAGAACAAAAAGAGAGAGGTATCCCCTCTCTCTTTTTTATTTTAGCTTCACAATCCGCCGTTTTTTTGATCTAAATTTGTTTTTCCCCTGTGGTTTAACTACCTCTTTAGAAATAGAAAGATCCAAGTCACACATTAGCAAAGGCTTAGAAGATTTTAGAGGCATGTTAGGTTAGCCTTTCCTTGGGGAATTCTATTTCCAGCATCCACTTAGGTTGCCTTCAAGACCAAAGCACAGACAAAGAATCTGTCGGGTGAAGAAGACAAGCACTTAAGTAATGCCAAACCTATGCAGGGAAAAAAATGATGAACGCAAAAAAATCAAAATTCGCACTGCTGCTTGCAGCAAGTGCCGTCACTATGGCCTTAACAGGCTGTGGTGGTAGCGATGGTAACGATGGTAAACCCGGTGAACCTGGTGGAGAGCCAGCTCCCGCTATTCAAAAGCTCAATTTTACATTCAACAAATCTGTTGTGACTAACGGTGTACCTAGTGTTGAATTCACTGTCACCAACGAAGACGATTTACCGGTCGTGGGTCTGCAAAAAATGCGTTTTGCAGCAGCTCAATTACTTCCTCAAGGCGCTACAGGTGCCGGTAATGCCTCTCAGTGGCAATACTTTGGTGATGAAACCTGTGATCTCGCTTCAACTTGCCCAGGTACTTTTGTTGACAAGAAGAACGGCCACTACAGCTATACCTTCAAGATGAACTTAACTGCCAATGCTAAGATCACCTACAACGACCAGTTGGCTCAACGTGTGCTAATCCGCGCTTACAATACGCCACTACCAGATGGCACCTTAGTGCCTAACAGCAACGCTTTTGTAGATTTCACCGCTGACACAGGTGCCGAGCCTGGTTATAGCCGTAAAATCGTTGCCACTGAAAGCTGTAATACTTGTCACCAAGACTTAGCACAGGTTAAACATGGTGGTGCGTATTCAGATGTTAACTACTGCGCAACGTGCCACACCGCAGGCAAAGTGGGCGTAGGTAAAGAGTTTAATGCTCTAGTTCACGCCAAGCATAAAGACCTGACCTTAGGCTCATTAGAAAGCTGCCAAAGCTGTCACACTGAAAATGAAGCAACACCTGATTGGGGCAACTGGTCACGTATTCCAACTGCCGCAACCTGTGGAAGCTGTCATAGCACTGTGGATTTTGCTGCGGGTAAAGGCCACTCTCAACAACTCGATAACTCTAACTGTATCGCCTGCCATAACAGCACTTGGACAGCCGAGTTACATACAGCTAAAACCGCTGACAAAAAAGCCGTTATCGCTCAATTAGGTATGTCTGCAACATTAGCTGCTCAAGCAGACAATACTGCGGTATTAACCGTGTCTATCTTAGATAAAAACGGCAATGCCATTGATGCGGCGAGTGTACAAAATAAGATTAAACGTTTAGAAACTATCACTAACGTTGGACCTAACTTCCCCATCATGGGCTATAACAAGAGCCCAGGTAGCGGTACAGCTAAAGTGGCCAAAGATCTAGTCAAAGATGGTGCATTACAAGCTGATGTTACCATCGCTGATGGTAAACTGGTGTTCACTACTCCTGCACTGCCATTTGGTGCGGGCGATACTGATACCGCCTTTACCTTTATTGGCTTAGAAATGTGTAACACTGGTACCACATTAACGGCTTGTACTGCTAATAGCACAACCACCAGTATGAAAGCCGAGTTAGCCTTTGGTACTAAATCTGGTAAAGCGCCTAGTACACGTCATGTTAACTCAGTGAACTTCAGCACTTGCCAAGGCTGTCACAGTGACACCTTTGAAATCCACAAAGGTCACCATGCAGGCTTTGTGATGTCTGAACAAGTTTCACATGCCAAAGACGCAAACGGTAAGCCTATCGTGGGTGTTGATGCTTGTGTTGCCTGTCACACACCAGATGGTACCTATGCAAACGGTGCTAACAAAGGTGGTTTCGAAATGAAACTACACGTGGTTCACGGTGAGCAAGGCGTGATCAAAGAATGTACTCAGTGCCACAACGACTTCAACTTAGATGCATTTAAAGTGAAAGGTGCACTGGCTACTTCTGCAGGTAAATACACCACCCCAATCACAGCAACTTGTACTTCATGCCACGCGCCAGAATCTATCGGCCACGGTTTAGAAAATATGGGTGCGATTGTGAATGGCGATTATACTCAAGCCAACCAAGCGGCACAGTCAGAAACCTGTTTCTACTGCCATACCCCAACAGTTGCAGATCACACTCAAGTGAAAATGTAATTTGCCCAAGCAGGGGGAGCTAGCTCCCCCTTTCTTGAATTTTGTTGGGACAAATTGGGAAGCCTATTATGAAGAACAGTCACAAAATGAAAAATCTACTGCCGGCATTTGTCATCACAATGGCAATGTCAGCAGTTATGTCTTTATGCATCACACCAAACGCTTACGCGTCGAAGTGGGATGAAAAAATGACCCCTGAGCAAGTCGAAGCGACCTTGGATAAGAAGTTTGCCGAAGGCAACTACTCCCCTAAAGGTGCAGACTCTTGCATCATGTGCCATAAAAAATCTGAAAAAGTGATGGACCTTTTCAAAGGTGTCCACGGCGCGATTGATTCGTCAAAAAGCCCCATGGCTGGCCTGCAATGTGAGGCGTGCCACGGCCCAATGGGTCAGCACAACAAAGGCGGCAACGAGCCGATGATCACTTTTGGTAAGCAATCAACCTTAAGTGCCGATAAGCAAAACAGCGTATGTATGAGCTGTCACCAAGACGATAAACGTATGTCTTGGAATGGCGGTCACCATGACAACGCCGATGTTGCTTGTGCTTCTTGTCACCAAGTACACGTAGCTAAAGATCCTGTGTTATCTAAAAACACTGAGATGGAAGTCTGTACTAGCTGCCACACTAAGCAAAAAGCGGATATGAATAAACGCTCAAGTCATCCACTCAAATGGGCCCAAATGACCTGTAGCGACTGCCACAATCCCCATGGGAGCATGACAGATTCCGATCTTAACAAGCCTAGTGTTAATGATACCTGTTATTCCTGTCATGCCGAGAAACGCGGCCCAAAACTTTGGGAGCATGCACCCGTCACTGAGAATTGTGTCACTTGCCACAATCCTCACGGTAGTGTGAATGATGCCATGCTGAAAACCCGCGCGCCGCAGCTGTGTCAGCAATGTCATGCTAGCGATGGCCACGCCAGCAATGCTTACTTAGGTAACACTGGTTTAGGTTCTAATGTCGGTGACAATGCCTTTACGGGTGGAAGAAGCTGCTTAAATTGCCATAGTCAGGTCCATGGTTCTAACCATCCATCTGGCAAGCTATTACAGCGCTAAGGAGACGAGAAAATGAAATTTAAACTCAATTTGATCACTCTAGCGTTATTAGCCAACACTGGCTTTGCCGTAGCCGCTGATGGTTATGGTCTTGCTAATGCCAATACTGATAAAGTGAAATTATCCGCATGGAGCTGCAAAGGTTGCGTGGTTGAAACAGGCACATCTGGCACTGTGGGTGTCGGTGTCGGTTATAACAGCGAAGAAGATATTCGCTCAGCCAATGCCTTTGGGACATCCAATGAAGTCGCAGGCAAATTTGATGCCGATTTAAGCTTTAAAGGTGAAAAAGGTTACCGTGCCAGTGTTGAAGCTTATCAACTCGGTATGGATGGCGGTCGTTTAGATGTGAATGCGGGCAAACAAGGCCAGTACAACGTCAATGTAAACTATCGCCAAATTGCGACCTACGACAGCAATAGCGCCCTATCGCCCTACGCGGGTATTGGTGGCAATAACCTGACGTTACCGGATAACTGGGTAACTGCTGGTTCAAGCAGTCAAATGCCATTGTTGATGGATAGCCTCAATGCCCTCGAATTATCACTTAAACGTGAACGCACGGGATTGGGATTTGAATATCAAGGCGAATCCCTGTGGAGCACCTATGTTAACTACATGCGTGAAGAAAAAACTGGCTTAAAACAAGCCTCTGGTAGCTTCTTCAACCAATCGATGATGTTAGCAGAGCCAGTGGATTACACTACTGACACCATTGAAGCGGGTGTCAAACTCAAGGGTGATCGTTGGTTCACAGCGCTCAGTTACAATGGGTCTATATTCAAAAACGAATACAACCAATTGGACTTTGATAGTGCATTCAATCCTACCTTTGGTGCCCAAACCCAAGGTACGTTGGCGCTTGATCCCGATAATCAGGCACACACAGTGTCATTGATGGGACAGTACAACGATGGCAGTAACGCCCTATCGGGTCGTATTCTTACTGGACAAATGAGCCAAGATCAGGCGTTAGTAACGGATAACTATCGTTATTCCAGCCAGCTAACAAGCGATGCGGTTGATGCGAAAGTCGATCTATTGGGCATGAACCTTAAAGTCGTTAGCAAAGTCAGCAAAGATCTTCGCTTGACCGGTAGTTACGATTATTACGACCGTGACAATAATACCCAAGTTGAAGAATGGACCCAGATCAGCATCAACAATGTCAACGGTAAGGTGGCTTATAACACGCCTTATGATAATCGTACGCAACGCTTTAAAGTCGCGGCAGATTATCGTATTACCCGCGATATTAAACTTGATGGTGGTTATGACTTCAAACGTGACCAACGTGATTATCAAGACCGTGAAACCACGGATGAAAATACCGTTTGGGCTCGTTTACGCGTCAATAGCTTCGATATGTGGGACATGTGGGTAAAAGGCAGTTACGGAAAACGTGACGGCTCACAATACCAAGCGTCTGAATGGACTTCTTCTGAAACCAACAGCCTGTTACGTAAGTACAATCTGGCTGACCGTGACAGAACTCAAGTCGAAGCGCGCATCACCCATTCGCCGCTTGAAAGCCTGACCATCGATGTTGGTGCCCGTTACGCGTTGGATGATTATACCGATACTGTGATTGGCTTAACTGAGTCAAAAGACACCAGTTATGATGCCAATATCAGCTATATGATCACCGCAGACTTACTGGCAACCGCCTTCTACAACTACCAGATCATTGAGTCTGAACAGGCGGGTAGCAGTAATTACAGCACCCCGACGTGGACTGGCTTTATTGAAGATAAAGTGGATGTGGTCGGTGCAGGTATTAGCTACAACAACCTGCTGGAGAACAAGTTACGCCTAGGACTGGATTACACCTATTCCAACTCCGACAGTAACACTCAAGTCAGACAAGGTATCACTGGCGACTATGGCGATTATTTTGCCAAAGTACATAACATTAACTTATATGCTCAATATCAAGCCACCGAAAAACTCGCGCTGCGCTTCGATTACAAAGTTGAGAACTATAAGGACAATGACGCCGCAAATGATATCGCCGTTGATGGCATTTGGAACGTCGTAGGTTTTGGTACTAATAACCATGACTACACCGCACAAATGCTAATGCTGAGCATGAGCTACAAGCTCTAATCTGCGTTTATTGATGGTCAAAAGCCCGCTCTGCGGGCTTTTTTATGAGAGCGTGTTGAAGTTTCGAGAGTAAATATTATTCGTTCCGGCAAGCTCGTGCTCGCGAAACTATACGAAAACTCACCGCACTTTTGTTACAACATCTCGCTATTCCAACCCACAAAATCTTGAATAAGATCAGAATCTGGGGCAAAACTCGCACTCAAAATAAGGTATTCCTTGAGTTTACAAGCACTTTAGCGGATGTTAATTCAGCCCGTTAATTATCAGTGGATATCAGATGTCGTCCTTCACTTGTTCTTTTTGGCGTTTATCGCCTGTACCCGCCTTGATAGGTTTAAGTTTGTTCTCTACCCCTGCCATGGCATTTGATGCCAGCGGTGGCACAGCAAGCTTATTTATCATTGTCGGTCTGGGTGGATTTACCCTGATCAATAGCTTAATGCAAGGGCTGTTCTTTTTTGCGGGTCAGTATCGTAATCCCATCTTTGCCAAACGCCACGTACTAACCGCACTGATAGTACCACTGCTCGCTTTTACCTTTACCCTTTATGAACACCGCACTTGGAGCGACTTTGCACTCAATCTTGGGATGATCATTGTAGGCGTTGGGCTGATTTTATTGCCGCTGCAGTTACGCCAACTTCATCAGCCCAGCAATCAACATGCGGGCTGGCTACTGAGTCTTGGCGCCTTATTGATTCTCGGCATCAGTTATCTACTGCCGCCCTGCGCGCTCTTTGCTATCATCTTGGCCCATATTGCTTTAGCCTCTCATGCCAAAACTCCCACTAAATCCTTGGGTGCCAAGCCATTGAGTTATCTTGTATTAACCGCCTCCTATGCACTCTTTGGTTATTGGCTCTATCATCTATTGAGCAAACTAGGGGCTTAACGATGACAACCGCCCCACTCCCAAGTATCGAGCCCGCTTGCTCAACCGAACTCAATTTTCTGCTCAAGCAAATTCGCGCCTGCCAACTTTGTCAGGCCGAGCTTCCCCTGCCAGCAAAACCTATCTTGCAAGCCAGTAGCCAAGCACGGATCTTAATTGCGGGCCAAGCCCCCGGTGTAAAAACTCACCACAAGGGCATTCCCTTCGATGATGCCAGTGGCGAGCGTCTGCGCACTTGGCTTAATGTCAGCAGAGAACAATTCTATGATCCCGCACTGTTTGCCATAGTACCGATGGGGTTTTGTTTTCCGGGAACCATTGAGCGAAACGGTAAAAAGCAAGGTGATAAGCCGCCGCGCCCAGAGTGCGCCACGACCTGGCATGAAAAGTTATTAGCCTTGATGCCACAGGTAGAGTTAGTGCTCGTCCTTGGCCAATATGCAATTGATTACCATCTGCCACGTGCTAAGGCTCGTCTTAGTACAGCATGCAGGGAGTTAACCTCACCGGACTTAACGTTATCGACGCCATTGCCGCCCCCAAAAGTCACAGTAACCCAAGCGATTGAGCAATGGTCCTTGTATTGGCCGCAATTGATGGTCATGCCCCACCCTAGCCCTCGAAACAACCTTTGGCTAAAACAGCATCCCGAATTTGAACGCGAACGACTTCCCACGCTTCAAGAGAGGGTTGCTAGCCTACTGGCAAGCTCTCCAGAACCGAAATAAAAAACCATCATCAACAGGATAGCCTTGTGAGGGCAATATAAATCCAATTAAAAAGCCCCATTTAGGGGCTTAGAATAAGATCTTGAACGACCGACTTAATATCTACAACACAGCACTTTATGCATTGCGTTTAAAATAAGCTTATTGGCAACTCACACCAACTGCCGAAAATGCCGCTGTCACATCCGCCACAGGATAGCCTGAGCCTTTAGCACTCGCGGCCTGCTGAACCCCACAGGCTGCTTGATTAAACGTCGATGTCGGAGTCCAATACAACTGGTTTGCTAGCACAAACACATCGAACGCCTTACGCGTATTCCAACCACTTTTAGTCGCCAGTGTGTAAAAGGCTTTATTAAAAACACCAGAGGAATAATGCACATCCATAGAACTGGTATAATTGGCGGCATTGTCAATTGAACGTCCATCCTTTGTTGGGGTATCCATATAACGCAGCGCCCCAGCGCCTTTGACTATATCGTAGCCGACTTTCCAATCGTTACTACCACGCATGTAGTACTCGGCCGCTTCACCAGCTATATCCGAAAATGCCTCATTGATACCCCCGGACTGGCCGCTGTAATTTAACCCAGAGTTTTGCTCGGTAAAGCCGTGGCTGACCTCATGGGCGGAAACATCTAAGCTCACAAGTGGATAGAAATAGCTTGCGCCATCCCCAAAGGACATAGCCGTACCATCCCAGAAGGCATTTTCATAATTGCGGCCATAATGCACCCGCATCTCCAGCTGGAATGTTAACGGTGCAGTGTTGTACCAATCCTTGTACATATTAAAAATAACGCCGCCGAAATAGTGCGCATCATTTAAAGGAGAATAAGCACCATTTACCGCCAAATAAGTGTTCTCTGGACAAGTAAAAGTGAACACCGAACCACGGCGAGTCGAGTTCGCCATGTTGACAGTTTTCACATTGGTGTTGGTCATGGTGCATGTACCATTAGACTCGCTCACCTTGAGATAACCATAATCACTGCCGTAGTAATAACCACCGATTTTGGCATTTCCTCCAGGTCCAGTGGCATCTAAGGCTGTGCTACCGCCACCGGAACCACCACCGCCAGGTTTACCTGCGGTACTTTTTGCGGTCATGATTTCATTCCAATGCTCGAGCACCATCCCTGTTTGAGCATCTACAAAGCCCGTTGGTCGAGACAATGCATCGGTTTGGTCGCTTAAATAGGAAACCCGATACGCTAACCTTGGAGTATCACCCGTCATCAGGATAATAAGCTGTACGTCCTTTTTCCCCGTTGCCGCCGAACCCGGATATAGTCTATTCAAGGCCGCAATCGCCTGCCCTTGAGAAATCCCAGCTTCCACGGAAAAATCATCCGCAATTTGTGCCACATCTCCTTCAGCACTCAGTTGAGTATCATCCGTGCTAACAACCAAATGGTGGCCATACACCAGCACCCCATCGAAATACTGCAACGCTTTGGTTTTACTTTGGCTTTTGTTAAGCGTTATCGTTTTAACTTCTTTAAAACTGTGTTTTTGGCTCAATCCTACAGCAGCGGATAAGGATTGCCCGTGATTAAATTTAATTTCAACAGCTTGTGCCTGAATACTCGCCGCTATACACATCGCCAGTGCTGACGGTAAGAGATAAACTTTCATCGTGATATCCTTTGCCTTAGCCCATTAAGGGACAAACGACACTAAAGGGAATAAATACGGCCATCATTTTACCCACCCAATTTGTTAAAATTACGTTAAAACCGATTGAGTTCAATAATCAGTATAGAAGATAAAAAAACACCTGCCCTTTTCTGTCGTTTGCCATTACCCTAACTGCGTTGCTGTTTGCGTCAGTGGTTTATAAATAGATTGAAAAATAAGGTGAGTTATGTACGTTTTGGATCAACACATCGCCAAAAAAATTGTGAGTCGCACAATGAAAATCATTGGACACAATATCAATGTGATGAATGGTCAAGGCGTGATCTTAGGCTCAGGAGACCCTAAACGTATCGGTGCAACCCATGAGGGCGCTTTACTCGCGATTGCGCAAAATCGCAATGTGGAATTGAGCGAAGAAGTCGCCTCCGGTCTTCATGGCGTAAAACCAGGCATCAACTTACCTTTGCATTACCAAGGGCAAATTATTGGTGTGATTGGCATTACTGGCGACCCGGCAGAACTAACCCACTACGGCGAGCTACTAAAAATGACCGCCGAGATGATTGTCGAGCAAGCCAATCAACAGGATAAATTGCAATGGGAAAACCGCCAGCGTGAAGAATTTATTCTGCAACTTATCAAGGCACAAACCGATGACGATGAGCAATTGCATCGCTGGGCCAAGCAGCTCGATATTGATATCACGCTACCACGAGTGGCCGCCATTATTGAAGTCAGTGAAAAACAACCCTCCGCCATCCACAAAATGATATCGCAGGTAAACACATCAACAAATAACGAGCTAAGCGGTAGTGATGAGCGCAATCCCAGAGTCAGCGAAACCCTCAAGCAAGTATTGCATCTACTGCAAAATCCCGACCGCGGCAACCTAATTGCCATGACCTCCATGTCACAGCTGGTGATCCTAAAACCCGCTTTTCTAGATGGAAAACAATGGGATCCCGAGCTTGAAAACCAACGTATTGATAAGTTATTGCAACGATTACCTGCGCAGATGGACTTAAATTTTAAAATTGCCTTGGGTCACTTTTTTCCCGTAAAAGGTGGGATTGCACGCTCCTATCAAACCGCGCAAGAAACGTTGAGCTTAGGTAAACAGCTCAACCCTGAAGGCACAAAATACCTATTTGAGGATTATTCCTTACAAGTGCTGCTCTCAGGACTCAAGCATGACTGGCGCGGCCAAGCGCTAGCAAGTCCCTATCAGCAACTAACGCAGGCCGATAAAAATGGCCAATTACGTAAAACTTTAGCCGCCTACATCACCCACTTTGGTGATGCGCAGCAATGCGCCAATGCCCTGTTTATCCACCGAAATACCTTAAGATATCGTCTAGATAAAATTCAGCAATTAACCAAAACTGATATTCAATCCTTACACGGCTTATTAAGTCTGTATCTGGGACAACTGCTTGATACTTAAGCAAGCCCAAAGTAGCAGCCTCTGTTTAACCAGACGCTCCTTTAGCCGACGAATTCAACGACTGAGTATTTAACTCTCGTGGCTTAAGCAATCAATGGATATCGCAATCATGTCTCAAGCTAACCTCATTTACTGCACTATTACTCCACTATTGAGTAAGCAATACATTCGGTGAAAGATTTATACCGTATCTCCTGTCCTATATTTCTGGATAACTCTCTCGCGTCGACATTTCGAACGCTCGTTACAGTCCATTGAAGGAATAACAATGACCCTATTCAAACTGACTTTACTTGCCAAAGCCTGCATCATCACAGGCTTAGCACTAACTTCACCCACATTAATCGCCGCTGAAAAAACCATTCCCGAACTGGTTGATGCCGTCAATGGCACGCCGGATGCGGCGAGTCGCGAAGCCGGCAAAAAAGTGAAACTGCGTAATCACACAAAGGGATTTTGCACCTCCGGCTATTTTGCGCCCAACCCAGAGTTACAAGATTCGCTAACGATTCCATTTTTTAATCAAAGCCAAATTAAGGTTACCGCTCGCTTTTCCCTTGGCGGCACCAATCCTCAAATCTCCGACAAAACCCCTGGGCGCTTTATGTCACTCAAAATTGATGGTGATAAAGAAAACCTGAACTTTGTCACCACCAATGTGCCAGTGTTCTTTGCTAGTAATCTGGATGATTTTTTTACCTTTCAGACCAAAGTGAAACAAGGCGCCGAAGGTAAACAATGGCTTATCGATAATAAGCCCAACGCCAAAGCTTTTTTCGACTATGTAAAACAACTGCCACCCAGCCCCAGCTTTGCCAATAGTCGCTACTTTGGCGTAAACAGCTTTTTGTTTACCGACAAGCAAAATAACAGCGTTGCGGGTAAATGGATTTTTGAACCCGTCGCCGGCACAGCAGCCCTTTCTGCCAGCGAACTGGCTAATCTGGGTGATGATTTTTTAAAGGCAGAATTACTCCAGCGCATTAATACCCAGCCAGCACAATGGAACCTCTATATTCAACTGGCTGAATCGGGTGATGACATTAATAATCCAACGGTGATTTGGCCTGAGACTCGTAAGCGATTACTGGTCGGCCAAGTGGTGATTAACGGGGACCGCGATAGCGACTCCCAAGTGCAACAGTGTGATAAAGGCATTTTTAACCCACTGTTATTACCTAAGGGCATTGCCCCCTCAGCCGATCCGATACTTAATGCTAGAACGGCGGCTTATGTTGAGTCTTTTATTCGTCGTCAATAACTCAAGATATTAAACGCTACACTTTTAAGGTTGGTAAACCGCAGGTTTACCAACCCCTCGCAACAATATTTCTGCTATTACATTCGAAGTCACACGCATTATTTTGTGCATACGCACAAAATAATGGCCTGTTTATGCCGTAATTCCGTCAGTTTAACCAAAGCTATTCAATTCGCAGTATTCAATAATAGGCTGACCTTAAAGCAGCCTTTATTTGAACTTAGGATCAGATAACCGCCGCGCCCTACAAAAACAGCCAGAACCACTTAAGAACTTCAGCCAAGACTGAACGGGACAATCTATGAACTTAGTGCTCATCCTCATCGGCGTGATTGCATTTATTGTTATCGCGACCTCAAAATTTAAGCTCCATCCGTTTTTAACCTTAATTCTGGCCGCCTTTATTGGCGCCTTCGCCTATGGTTTACCGAGTGGCGATATTGCTAAAACCATCACCACTGGCTTTGGCAATATCCTCGGCTATATCGGTCTGGTGATCGTGCTCGGGACCATTATCGGTATCATCCTCGAAAAGAGCGGCGCCGCCATCACCATGGCAGACGTGGTGATTAAAGTCTTGGGTAAACGCTTCCCAACACTCACGATGTCGATTATCGGCTACTTAGTGTCGATTCCGGTGTTTTGTGACTCGGGTTTCGTGATCTTAAACTCGCTGAAACAATCCATGGCCAACCGCATGAAGGTCTCTAGCGTGTCGATGAGTGTGGCGTTAGCGACAGGTCTTTATGCGACTCACACCTTTGTACCGCCCACACCTGGCCCTATCGCCGCGGCGGGTAACTTAGGGCTAGAGTCCAACTTGGGCCTAGTGATTGGTGTTGGTTTATTTGTTGCTGCCGTTGCCTCACTTGCGGGCATGCTATGGGCGAACCGCTTTGCAGGGGTTGAACCTGATGGCGAAGGCGCGGAAGAACTCAAAGCTCAAGCCGCTGATTTTGAATCCTTAAAACAAAGCTACGGCACACTCCCTAGCCCATTAAAGGCATTTGCACCGATTTTTGTGCCTATCCTATTAATTTGTTTAGGTTCTATCGCTAACTTCCCTTCTGCACCACTGGGCAAAGAAGGCCTATTCAGCCTATTAGTCTTCCTCGGTCAACCCGTTAACGCCCTGCTTATCGGTCTATTCCTGTCACTGCTATTACTGAAAAGCGATAACAAGATCGCCGAGTTTAGCGAGCGCATTAGCCAAGGCTTAGTCGCCGCAGCACCGATTATTTTGATCACTGGTGCCGGTGGTGCCTTCGGCGCCGTGTTAAAAGCCACACCTATTGGTGACTTTTTAGGCAGCTCATTATCAGCACTCGGCGTTGGGATTTTCATGCCCTTTATCGTCGCCGCAGCATTAAAATCGGCTCAAGGTTCATCCACCGTTGCCTTAGTGGCAACCTCAGCCTTAGTCGCACCAATGCTGGGCGATATCGGTCTTGGCAGCGAAATGGGCCGCGTGTTAACCGTAATGGCAATTGGTGCCGGCGCCATGACAGTCTCCCACGCCAACGACAGTTTCTTCTGGGTGGTGACTCAATTTAGCCGCATGAGCGTTAAACAAGCCTATAAAGCCCAAACCATGGCGACCCTTATCCAAGGTGTAACCTCCATGCTGGCCGTGTATGTACTAAGCTTAGTGCTGCTCTAAGCCGCTGTTATCTTGTCCTTGGGCGCAACCAAGCGCCCAAAAAGCTGTAGGATTTTGAATGAAGATAGTTATTGCCCCCGATTCCTTTAAAGAGAGCTTAAGCGCACTCGATGTGGCTAATGCAATCGAACAAGGCTTAACACAAGTGATCCCAGACTGTGAGATTGTCAAAATCCCCGTAGCCGATGGCGGCGAAGGAACGGTACAATCTATGGTCGATGCCACTGGCGGCAGCCTTGTCAATTTAGAGGTCATGGGGCCACTCGGCCATAAAGTCAAAGCCCATTACGGCATTTTAGGCCAGCAAGCCAAAGGCACGATTGCGGTGATTGAAATGGCCTCCGCCTCGGGTTTACACCATGTACCAAGGGATCAGCGTAACCCGCTGATCACCACCAGTTATGGTACGGGCGAGCTGGTTTGTGATGCGCTCAATCGCGGGATAAAACACATTATTTTAGGCTTGGGCGGCAGCGCAACCAATGATGGCGGCGCAGGTATGGCCCAAGCGCTGGATATTTTACTGCTGGATAAACAAGGTAAAACCTTAAGTGCGGGCGGCGCAGCGCTATCTCAGCTTGCCAGTATCGATATGAGCAACGCCCATCCGCTACTGAAAGAATGTACCTTTGAAGTGGCCTGCGATGTCGATAATCCGCTGTGCGGCGAGCGTGGCGCTTCGGCCATCTTTGGCCCGCAAAAAGGCGCAACACCCGAGATGGTGAGCATTTTAGACGCCGCACTGAGTCACTATGCCGATGTGATCGCCCAAAGTGGCGTGACCGATCACCGTAACCAAGCTGGCGCGGGCGCGGCGGGCGGTATGGGGCTTGGCGTGATGGCCTTTTTAGGCGCCGAGCTTAAACCCGGTGTCGAGATTGTGATGCAAACGGTAGGACTGGCTGACAAAATTCGCGGCGCGGATCTTGTCATCACGGGTGAAGGCCGAATCGATGGCCAGACCATATTTGGCAAGACCCCGATGGGTGTATTAAAGCAAGCGCAGCTGCAAAATATTCCGACTATCGGGATTGCGGGTTGCCTTGGCGACAATGCTAATGCGGTGCTCGAGCAAGGTATGGCGGCGATTTTCCCCATCATTCCACATTTAAGTCCGCTGGACGATGTGCTAGCTAACGCCAAAACCAATCTAATCAATACCGCCCGTAATATTGGCGCCGTCTTGATGCTGGGAAAGCGTTAACTTTACCTTAGCGTACAAACAGTGTTTAGATAACCAACAACACACACCCAAGGCGCTATTTATAGCGCCTTTGTTTATTCTATAACCCAAGCACTGACTTAGGCGGTGTTTTAGTGCTTGATGCCTAAAAGGCCTTGCAGTAAAGTGAGCTCCCTTTTTGGTAATCCGTAAACGGGTTTAAGCGCCATGTATTTGGTTATACTCTTAATCACCTTTGCGGTTTCACTATAAGAATTAATAGACGGCAAGCCCCATGACCCAAAAACTCCCTCGCCAAGCCATCGCATCTGAAGAAAGTCTAATGCGGATTTTCACTGTGCCCGAAGATGCGGAATCCACCTTAAGCATTATCGAGCAGAAGCTTTCCGAGGACTTAGCCGGTTTTTTGGGTGACAGCATTGCCGCGCTAGAAAAGCCGCTTTCCGAAATCGAAACCGATTTTCAAGCCTTTGAAATTCCAAGCCAGCCGCGTTTTGTCTCCGACTACACCGACGAAATCATGCAAAATCTCGTGGCGCATTCGGTGCATACGGCTGCGCCCAGTTTTATCGGCCATATGACCTCGGCACTGCCCTATTTTGTGTTACCACTGTCGAAAATGATGGTGGGGCTGAATCAAAACTTGGTTAAAATCGAAACCTCCAAAGCCTTTACCCCGCTTGAGCGCCAAGTGCTCGGCATGATGCACCATTTGATTTACGCTCAAAATGATGATTTTTATCGTAATTGGATGCACAGCGCCAACCATTCCCTCGGCGCATTTTGCTCCGGCGGCACTGTGGCTAACATCACCGCCCTGTGGATTGCCCGTAACCAATTACTCAAGGCCGATGGCGACTTTAAAGGCGTGACCCGCGAAGGCTTAATCAAAGCGCTACGTCACTATGGCTTCGATGATTTAGCGATTCTGGTCTCCGAGCGCGGCCACTACTCCTTAGGTAAGGCCGTAGATCTGCTCGGTATCGGTCGCGACAATATCATCAGCATCCCAACCGATAGCAATAACAAAGTCGATGTTGCCAAAATGCGCGAAGTCGCCGCCGAACTGGCGAATAAACGCATTAAAGTCATGGCGATTGTTGGGGTGGCAGGCACTACCGAGACGGGCAATATCGACCCACTGCGCGAACTTGCCGCCTTAGCAAGTGAGCTAAACTGCCACTTCCATGTGGATGCAGCGTGGGGCGGCGCAAGCTTATTATCCAATAAATACCGTCACTTACTCGATGGTATTGAACTCGCAGATTCAGTCACCATCGATGCCCATAAGCAAATGTATGTCCCCATGGGCGCGGGCATGGTGTTATTTAAAAATCCTGAGTTTGCCCATGCGATTGCCCACCACGCCGAATATATTCTGCGCCGAGGCTCTAAGGATTTAGGCAGCCAAACGCTGGAAGGCTCACGCCCAGGCATGGCGATGTTAGTGCATGCCTGTTTACAGATTATCGGCCGCGATGGTTACGAAATCCTGATTAATAACAGCCTTGAAAAAGCGCGTTATTTTGCCGAACAAATCGACGTACACCCAGACTTTGAGCTAGTCACCGCGCCAGAGCTGTGCCTGCTCACCTATCGTTATGTGCCAGCAAGTGTGCAGGCGGCGATGCAAGTAGCGATAGAACAAGGCGATAAGACCAAACTCGCTCGCTTTAATGAGCTGCTCGATGGTCTAACCCAATTTATTCAAAAACACCAACGCGAACAGGGTAAATCCTTTGTCTCCCGCACCCGCATTCAACCCGCGCGCTACTTTAGACAACCCACAGTGGTGTTTCGCGTCGTATTAGCTAATCCCTTGACTAGCCATGAGATCCTGAATCAAGTGCTTATCGAGCAAGGTGAAATTGCCGCATTGGATAAAGAGTTCTTACCTGCGCTATTAGCTATGGTCAATGAATAGCGAGTGATTTAGCGCAAGCTTTAAATATCATTTAAATCCAGAGTGTTAATCAAAAACAGCCGCAAATATTTGCGGCTGTTTTTGTTTGTAGAACTAGAATGGCGGAATGTTAGGTTAAAAATAGAAAGATTATCCAAGCACTTCTGATCTCGTTGCGGATACGCCGAATTCCATTGCTTCCGTGACACGCCGTGAAGCCATCCATGGCGGCTCTACGATGATATCCATATCATCGAAGGTCACGTCAGCAATCGAATTAACCTGACACAGAATTATGAACAGCCTCTTAGTGAAAACTCGCCTATGTTAGGGCTAAACAATGAAGAGTTCTTTAACGATAGTGCTTTTCACTCGCTGGATACATTAAGAGGTAAACGTTTTAAGTGCTTGATATAGTTCTAATGGTTCATTAGTTCCAACCACAATTGAAACGCCTGAACGGAAGTCAATTTTAACACCTTCGAAACCGGATATATTATATATTGCTCCTTCAGATGAAATTCGCATACCCCAACCACAATACCATTTATTTTTTACCATAGACACATTGGCAACATCTGAAAGATCAAATCTCTTTTTAAATAAACCAATTCCGTAGCTTAGCGTAAGCTTTTTATCTTCGATACTCACCCTCAACTTAAAGGTCATCAATAGTATGATACTCAATATTATTATTAAAATAATAAAATCGTTTTCACCTTTAAAGTCTTGCAGAAAAATTTTATTGACTATAAAAACAGACAGCAATACAACGAAATAAATTATAATAAAAGGGTATCCAATTTGATTATTTAAGTAACGCATCAACAATTCTCCTTTATGGCAAATTAATCTTGGCTATATTTTTAGATACGAACTCCTTAGCTAGGTATTAAAAATTTAGCCAACCATTTTATCTCATACCATAATGCACTTTCAGTTTACCTACAACCCGTAAGGCATAAATTGCTTTAACCAAAGTAATAAAAAACACAAGGAGGTAATAAATCCAGCTATACATTTTAAATCAAAGACATAAAAAAGATCCAAGTCATTAAAGATAGTATATTTCAAACGTGCAACTCCCAATACAACAAATGGCCAGCGTGGAAGATGAAGGTAGCCTCACTCTTTTTCCTACTATTTTCCAGTCGATGACGATTAGGTTCTTATGCTCAAATCGCGAATACGCCAAATTCAGCAGCTTGCGTGACACGCCGTAAAGCCATCCATGGTGGTTCTCGAATACATCCATATTATTGAAGGTCATGCCCGTAATAGAATTCGCCTAAACAAATTACGGCTTAATCTGTTGTATATTTAGGACAAATACTATGATAACAGTGCTGCATTGTTCACCACTTCCCATAGGAATTATGCAGTAAAAGAGTAACTATGGGAGGATATTAAGGAGTAGAATTTCTCCCCTTGAGAGTGCGCGGCATACAAACCTCTTATTCAATGTTTAACCAAGGTATAGCCGGAGGTTCACTTCCACGCTATTAAAGTTGGGAGTCAATATTTTCACCCACTTTTTTAGTTTATATATCTCCTTTTGTATGTCATTAATGGTTACTTAACTCATTTTTAATTTTCTGTAATCCGACCAACGCTCTCTTAATGACTCAATTAGAGATAGTGCTATGAAGAGAAACACCAAGCACCAAATATTCGGCTCGTAATTAACACCTAATCCATTTACGGGATAAATTAATGGCTCGTTCGTGCTCGCAAGATCAACGGCATAAATCCATAAAGCTCCTTCACTATTTTGGCTAAAAACACCATTATACCTCTTGGTATAATAGATTACTTTTTCGGGAAAACGTAACTCATTTAATGCTCTAGATAAATTTTTGCACTTTTGCCAACCACTAAACCATACCTCTCGCTCAGGAAAGGATGTATACAAAATAATACTATCCGCCCCTGCAATTTTATTCTTACATTCAATCGAGTAAAGAATACCTTCTACTTTTACAAGTTCAGATTCATTAACACCGCTAACAAAGTATCTAAAGTGCCAAGTCAGATAGAATAAAGATATGATTAATATTAGTTGCAAAGAAATTGGTAACTGCTTCAACCAGCTCATTAATTTAGATTTTTTCGGTACCGTGGGAATAATTTTCACTGTTTATCCTTTTTCACAGAAAATCGAGCAGCCCTTTTCAAAACAATAACATAATGTGCTTTCAACTTACGTTCAAGCAATTAGTTATTAAGTTAGCTCTAAGAAAAAATTTAACAAAACACCCATTGTTAAATTCTTGGCATGTCCTAATTGTAAGTAACAGACCATCTGCCATACCAACGGCTTAACGGCATTAGGCTGTGGGGTGAAACCCCATGACCTCTCTGTTGGTTTTTACACCACGACAGAGTAATCTAACCAAATCAACAATGGGGTGTTCTATGGACAGAAAATCATTATTGCTAGTTACACTTATCCTGCCTTTTTCGGCCAATGCCGCCGTATACCAATGTGCCGATGGAAAATATCAGGCCGATCCCTGTGATGAAAATAGCCAACCCGTGGATCTTAGCGGCGTCGGTAGCGTGGTTAAAGGCCCTGACATTGCCCATGCAAACGCTGTTACTCACTCGGATAAAAAACAAGAAATTAGCGATTTTATTGATAAACAACGCATTAGCCGTGAAATCACTAAACTAGAAAACGACCGTAAACTCATTATCGACCAAAGGGATAAACGTATTGTTGAACTGAGAAACGATAGAAGTTACGCCAATAACAATCTTGCCGGAGCGACTTGGGAGCAAAGCTTAGCGCAAGAAATGTCGGCAGTGGCGCAGCAAGCAGATACACAGGTTGCGTCTATCGATAGGCAGATAGAACAATTACGACTCAAGTTAAAGTAGAACAAACACAGCCACTCACGCTTCCCATGACAAATAGATAAGAACCAATACAAGGAATGACGATGTATTTTATTGCGGCTTTTGGCCTATTAATGCTGTTATTCAGCCTTGTGATGGTCATCAGGCCTGCGGCGTTCGCTAACGGTATCATTGCATTTAGCGAGCAGCCCTACTTCCATATTGTTGAAGTCGTCAGCCGAATTATTGCGGGTATGATTTTTATCCAATATTACGCCGATACCCGATTTCCACAGATCTTTTTGGCGATAGGCATTGTCTTACTCTGTGTGGGAATCGGCTTGGCATGCACGCCGCCGAGTAAACATCGTAAATTTGCCCTATGGTCTGCCCAAGCGTTTAAAAATCAATTCCGCTTAATCGGTGTTGTTTCCGTCCCGCTGTCTTTGCTGCTGATTTATGCTGCTGGCATCGCCTAAAACTCAGTGACAATCCACCCAACTTTCACGACTTTAGCAACCAAGTGTAAAAGCGCAAGATTCGGGTCGAGTAGTATGCCTTAACCCTTCACTATGTCTCTATCGGCGCATATTGGCCGAGGCAATCAATGGAGACATATCTATGGCAGTGTTACAGGGAAAGGTCGCAATCATTACTGGGGCAAGTTCGGGGATTGGCTATGCCACCGCAAAACGCTTTGCCCGTGAAGGCGCAAAACTGGTGCTGGGCGCGCGCCGCGGCGCCATATTGGCCTCATTGGTGGATGAGATAATCACCCAAGGCGGTGAAGCGGTTTATCTGGCGGGCGATGTAACCGACGAAGTGTATGCCAGTGATTTAGTGGCACTTGCCGTTGAGCAGTATGGTGGATTGGATATCGCCTTTAACAATGCTGGCATTAATGGCGAATTAGGTGTGGATTCGGATGCACTTAGCCGAGCCGAATGGGAAAACACCCTAACAACCAACCTTACCAGTGCATTTTTAGCGGCAAAATATCAATTACCACAAATGCTTAAACGTGGCGCAGGGTCGATTATTTTTACATCTTCCTTTGTTGGCTATACCATAGGTTTTCCGCAAACGGCGGCCTATGCGGCAAGTAAAGCGGGGATGATTGGCTTAACCCAAGCCTTGGCCGTTGAGTACGGCGCGCGCGGGATTAGGGTCAATGCGCTCTTGCCAGGCGGCACAGATACGCCAATGGGACGGGAGTTTGCCAATACCCCAGAGGCCATGGCCTTTGTGAAGAACCTCCATGCCCTCAAGCGCCTCGCAGATCCCGCGGAAATCGCCCAATCGGCGCTATATCTAGCCTCCGATGCGGCCAGTTTTACCACAGGGATCGCCTTATTGGTCGATGGTGGTGTGTCCATCTGTAAAACCTAGGGAATGGATAACGATGACCCAAGATTACGAGCGAATTGCACGTGCCATTGACTTTATTCGTCAGCATGTGGGTCATCAACCCTCACTGGCAGAGATTGCGGCGCACGTCCATTTAAGTGAATTCCATTTCCAGCGGCTCTTTAGTCGCTGGGCGGGGATCACTCCCAAACGTTACTTGCAGGCCTTAACCCTAGAACGGGCAAAACAGTTATTGCGGCAGCCGTCCCACTCGACCTTGAGTGCCAGTTATGAGTTAGGCCTGAGCAGTGGCTCGCGTTTATACGATCATTTTGTGCAACTCGAGGCGGTCACGCCCTTCGAATATCGACAAAAAGGCTTAGGGATCAGCATTGCCTATGGCTATCATCCTACGCCCTTCGGGTTGGCCTTTATCGCCCAAACGGCCCGGGGCATTTGCCAGTTTGATTTTGTCGATATGCTGCAAATTCAATTGCCATTAGAACGTTTAAAGCAGAGCTGGAGTCAGGCCACCATTTATGAAGACACAGCGCAAACAGCAAGCTTAATTGATCACCTCTTTAGCCAGTACTTTGCTGACACGAGTGCCAAAAAGCTTAGTTCAATAGCATCCAGCACTCAGGCTATTCACCAAGGTGAGCCTTCCCCGCTCTCACTCTGGGTAAAAGGCACCAATTTTCAGCTTAATGTGTGGCGCGCCCTACTAAATTTACCTAAGGGAGAGGTCGCCTCCTACGGTGATATTGCCAAGGCCATTGGTAAGCCTAAGGCCTCACGCGCGGTCGGTTCGGCGATTGGCGCTAATCCGGTGGCATTACTTATCCCCTGCCATCGGGTGCTACGCCAAACTGGTGAACTTGGCGGTTATCGCTGGGGTGAAACCCGCAAACATGCCATATTGGCAAGGGAAGCGGCCTATAGTGAGTAAAACCATTAAACAGAGGTTTGACAGGCTTTCATGCTCTTAACTGAATTCTTAGCTATTAAATAATAAGGGAGGCAAACATGCCGACGCATTCCCCATCCCAACAGGGACCTAACCCGAATGACAAATCCCCTTTAAAAGGATTTCCTCAGGTGGGTTTTCTGAAGAACTTCATTAGCCGCGACAACATTATCGTCGGCGATTACACCTATTATGACGACCCGGCAGGGCCTGAGCGCTTCGAGTCTAACGTGCTTTATCACTTTGACTTTATTGGCGATAAACTGATTATTGGTAAATTTTGTGCCATTGCAAGGGACGTTAAGTTCATCATGAATGGCGCCAATCATTCAGTGTCTGGCTTTTCCACTTATCCCTTTTATATCTTCGGTAATGGCTGGGAGAAGGCAACACCTAAGCCAGAAGACTTTCCTTTTAAGGGCGATACTTGTGTCGGTCACGATGTTTGGATTGGTTATAACGCCACAATCATGCCTGGGGTGAAGATTGGCCATGGCGCGATTATCGCAAGCCAATCTGTCGTCACAAAAGATGTACCGCCCTATGCTGTTGTGGGTGGTAATCCTGCCGCTATTATTAAACTAAGATTCGAGCAAACAGTGATAGATAAGCTCGTTGCTATTGCATGGTGGGATTGGCCGATTGAGAAAATCACTCAGCACTTAAGTGCTATCGCTGGCGCAGAACTCACTAAGTTGCAGCAGGCAGATTAAGCAAGCGACACCCACAAAACGAGTTACAAGTGAAAAGGTGAAACCTTTACCGATATCGAAGGAATGACTGTTGGCAGTATCGCTAGCGCTTAACTCCCGTAAACCCAATGATAAACAAGTAATCATTAATCATCCTGATTAGGATATTGGGCTAAAAAATGGACGCAAAATGATGCGTCCATTTGCAGTAATTTTAGGCGATTAATTACGTTTAATTGGGGTCAAACCTTTATTACGACTCTCAATAGCATCGTCTAAGTCAAAGCCTGAATCGCGCCAATTTTTAGCTTCTTCTGGGGCAAATTTCTGTGCTCCCCACGCCATCGCATCCTTTAGATTAAATCCAGCCTTGTTCCAGTCAGACGCTTGCGCTGCATCAAATCCACTAAGATGCCACTTTTGAGCAACTTCAGAACTAAAACCTGCCGACTTCCAAGCAGATATTTCATCGGCGGACATTCCAGACCAATCTTTCGGCATAGAACTACAAGCAAACAACACCAAACACATCAATAAGCTAGAACTAATTTTCAACATAGCGCCTCCGCAGCGTTTTTCATTAATACGACTTACGATTACTGTTTAACCATCTTCATTAGCGATTGCCAATGATTGTAGTAACAACGATTCCCCCCTAAATATCGCTATCGATATCCCAACAGACACGACCTGATTCACAGCTATTTAAGAGGACCGATTGGTTGCTCACCGACACATCACTGCAAATGCAGCGTCGAGGAGCTCAACAACTGTCTCGACATCTTACGTATCATTTCCTCTAGCAACTACTTCATAGTGCAAATCATTGAAAATACAACAGAAATTAGCATAATGATGCTCCAACAAAACAGCAATAGCTAGCAATGAGGTTAAAGAAAAATTTTTATCTACTATACAGTTAACAGTATTAATCTGGTTACAGAATCCAATCCTCTTTAAAGAAAGTAAACCATCAATAGCACACACAGTTCAGCTAACAACCATTTAACTTTTTGACAATAAAAAACTTAATATTCCCATTAAATATGGGATTAATGGTACTTCTCACATAGCGCCGAAAAATCACTACTTGGTTCGAGCAAAAAGTCTTTACCAACAATTGATGTCATTTCTGCTTCAGTAGTGAGTGGGTTATTAATTTTAAAAACTCGTCTATGATTAATATTACTTTTTAACAAAAATTCGCAATGCCGCTGATAAAATAATTCATCAAACTTTCCATTAGCAATTATTCGTTTAAGTCCCTCTTGTATTCTTGTGGCTAAACGCGGCTGATTTGGTGCAACATAATAATAAGTTGCAAGTGGTATATGCAGTAAAATATTATCATCAACAACGAGATCGGGATACTGTTGTTTAAACTGTTCAACCTCTTGAAAAGCCTCATTAACACCTCGCCCGAAAGTAATAAATCTCCCCATAGATAACATATTAAACAAATTATCATATTGAATACTTTCAATAACGTTAAATCCAGCATTTTGCATGGCAGCTTTACTTGACCATTGGCTACCAGAACCGGTATCTAACGCCATTAACTGTGCCAATGTATTTATATTGGCCATAATGGGTAAATTTTGTTTCTTGATAATAAATACTCTAAAACCCTGAATACCTTTCCGGATTGGGATTTTTATTGGAATTAACTTTTCATCCCACTGAGAATTGGATGCTTCAGCAATAACGTTGACTGTTTTACCTTCTAATAATCCTCTAAAAATACGGTTACGACTCATGACAACATCAGAAATCTGTATTGTTCCAACACCAAAATCATTGTTTGTTGCTTCAATAATTAATGTCAACAGATCATAAGTATATTGGTATCTATGGTCATTATTTGATTCTGGAGGATTAATAATAAAAGTATCAACAGCATATGAGTTTGGTATATATGTCCATATTCCAATACAAAACAGCAAAGTGAACAGACTAAAACGCTGAAATGTCATCATATATGCTCATTACGCTATATCAAAGCTATCCTTCCCGCTAAATTTTAGCAGAAAGGATAGATCTCGTAGGTATGTACAGCACAACATTTATGCGTTTTGTGAGTCAAACCAAGCAAACATGCCCTTATAAGCCGTGTAGGGTAAAATATCCAAATACCACATTGTACATATAATGCGAGACGCTGGATCTGCTAAGATGGCTTTTACGCCATTAAACATAAATTAAAAATCCATAATAACATTACTAATCAAAGCGTTGAGTTAGTCAATATTGACTAAAACCATTGGGTTAGAACCATAGTTCCTTTGAATGGTTAACGATATAAACAATGCTTTCCTCACTCAATGAGGTATTCCATCGCTTTCTATCAACACCACCATCACCGCAAATGTTAAGACTAGCTTTCCATCAGGCAAATATAATCCTCTAACTCCTGTCCCGGCGTCGGTTCAAAATGGCAGTTAAGCCTTAATAATCCTGTGATACGATCGACCCGAAAGTTGCGAAAATCTTGGCGTAATTCGCACCAGGTCAGCAAGGTCCAAGTGCCGCGCCAAAAATAGATGGCGAGCGGCCGCACTTCGCGCTCTGTCAGGGTTTTATTCACATCTTGATAGAAGAGTTTGACGTACTCACGGCGCTGGGCCGCATTACGCAGCGGATCGAGAAACTGAAACTCGTTGGAATCTAAATAAAAATCCGGCGAGAACATCAAGGATTGATAGGCTTGCAAACGCTTAGGTAGTACGGCTTCCACTTTTATCATCGCCTGGCGCGCCGCACTACCAAGCTCTTTGCCGCCCCATGTTTGCACCATGCGCATGCCGACTTGAATCGCCTCTAATTCGGCCTCGTTAAACATCAGTGGCGGCACATTCACTTCGTGGCGTAAGAGATAGCCCACGCCCGCCTCCCCTTCAATGGGAATGCCGCTCAAACACAAATCCTGCACATCGCGATAAACCGTGCGCGTCGAGACTTCTAAACGATCCGCCAGCTCTTGGGCGGTCGTCAGTCGTCGATGTTTAAGAATTTGCACTATTTGAAATAGGCGGTCGGCACGGCGCATGGACAGTAATCACACCTCAAATTGGCTTCGCTGCGAAAGTTTAGGGATCTTAACCGCTAAAGCTTACCCGCCCAAGCGATAGTGCATCTGCCTGCTTTTATCGTTTAAAACTTCACAATCCCAATATAAATCTCGACTTTATCAGCACTTAGATAGACTTCAAAGTCCGTTTGGTAGCAGCGCTGGTGCGGACAATCAGGCGCACTAAAGTAACGCCAAATCTGTCCCCAAAGTTCCACCACACAGTGGGGCATTTCCCCTTGCGCACTGAACTTAAGGTAGTTTCCTTCTCGCAGCTGCAACGCAGTAAATGGGCCGGTCTCGCTGACAGACTCGACGCTTTTACCCACTAAAACCGAATAGTCTCCCGTCATATCGGATTCATAGTCGTAGTAAACCCCATACATGGGAGAATCGAGCATAGATGTCAGCTGTGAAGATTCAAAAAAAGCCTGCCATAGCGCTGCAATCTTGCCACCTTCGCCCGCCAGTTCTGCGCTATTGTTGGTGCGAGTGCCCAGCCCAAGCATAGGTTGAGCCGCCAAATAAACCAGTTCCATTGTCGTGTTCACTTTCACCATCACTTCAGGTTATTAATTAAGGCCTGTCATTTGATATCTATTGTTTTAGGTGCATAGCCAGACGCCGATAGCCAACAATATCTTATAAATATCAATGTAAAACAGAGAGCAAAAAGTCGTGCCAAAGCACGACTCCGCAAGGTTTCAATTACTGGTTTTGCGACCAGAGGCCGACCTTATTGCCTTCGCTATCCACGAACAGGGCGATATAGCCACAACCACCATCCTTGATAGGTGTCACAGGCAATAGCATAGTCACATTAGCGGCCACGAGTTTATCCACTAAAGGTTGCAATTGAGCGCTGAAATGCAAGTATACAGTGCTACCGTCCATCGACGGTTTGCTCATGCTGCATTTAACGAGGCCAATGCTTGGTGCGCCTTCATCCTCTGTTTCAATCGTGGCATATTGCATGTCTTCCATATCATCACGCTTAAATTCAACCCCGAAATGTTGTTGATAAAAAGCGATGGCACGATCCATATCACTGACAGGAATTTCACCCCAAACTAACGGTGCAATTGATAACATTTTCACGTTCTCCTTGTTGAAAAATGCCAATGATTCATCACGTTATAAATGTGGATCATCAGCGGACGACAACAAGAATAAAACAAGGCTACTGACAGCATCATGTCAGTAGCCTTTGAGTGAAAGTGAATTTATTTAACGAAGGATAACAGGATTACTTAGGCAGGCTTGCCTGATGGGCTGAAATAAACGCCTCCATCGCCTTAGTCGCTCTCGCTTGCGCCGTGGCCAAGGTGTCTTGCGCCGTCATAGGCTCGACCACCTCGTAGTAACACTTGATTTTAGGCTCAGTGCCCGATGGCCGTACTATCACCCGCGCGCCATTGGCTAAGCGGTAAGTTAATACATCACTGGCGGGCAGATTGATTTTCTCAACCTTGCCATCGGCAAAGCGGCGCTCTAACGCCTTGAGATCATCGGTCGACACCACGGCATGTTCACCAATTGCCAGCGGCGGATGTTCACGCAGATAGGCGCCGATATTAGGAGTATCGGGTTTTAAGGCAATGCTAACTTGAGCATTGAGATGGAAACCCTGCTCGCGGTAAATCTGCTCGAGTCTATCCCAAATGGTTTGCCCTTTGGCAGCAAGTTCGGCAGTTAATTGGGCAAAGGCAACTAAGGCCGATAGGCCGTCCTTATCCCACACCATGCTACCGACGGTGTAACCCAGCGCCTCTTCGTAGGCAAACAGGAATTGATTATCAGGCTGACTCTGCGCAATCCCCACATTCATCAGCCATTTAAAACCGGTGAGCGTGGTATAACTTTCAACGCCAAAGCCTTTGGCGATTTTAGATAATAGACTGGAGGACACAATAGTCGTGCCCACTAGACGTTGGTCTTTCGCGGCATGGCTTAACAGATAATGACCAAAGAGCACGCCCACTTGGTCGCCTGTTAGCATTTGATACTCGCCATCATCCTTACGTACTGCAACCGCAAATCTGTCGGCATCGGGATCATTGGCGCAGGCAAGCATGGCACCATGCTTTTTCGCTTCGGCAATGACTAAATCCATCGCACCCTTTTCTTCCGGATTCGGGAAATTAACCGTTGGGAAATCCCCATCGGGTTCACGCTGCGCCGCCACCGAGTAGACTTGGGTAAAACCCGCATCCTTAAGCACAGTTTCAGCCATTTGAGCGCCCACACCATGCATAGCGGTATAGGCAAGGCTGACTTTTTCGGGCGCAGTGTGATTTTGCAGCACATTGGCGTGCATCACGCCGCGGCGATAGGTTTCGTAATAATCGTCATTAAGCCAAATCAATTTACCGTGCTTGATGGCATCAGCCTGATCCATAACGGAATTGCTTGGGTTGCCGCCTGCTCAATCTTAGCGGCGATACCTGAGTCATGGGGCGGGATAATCTGCGCGCCGTTTTCCCAATACACTTTGTAGCCATTGTATTGTGGTGGGTTATGGCTGGCAGTCACCACAATGCCTGCAGCGGCATTAAAATGCTTAACCCCAAAGGCCACCAGCGGCGTTGGCGCCACTTTGGCGGTGAGGCGCACTTTAATCCCCATCGCGGTGAGTACACTGGCGGTATCATGGGCGAAAGTGCGTGAATCGTGGCGGCCATCGTAACCAATCACAACCCCGCGCTCGGCGGCATCTTTAATTTGTTCGAGCAAATAGGCACCAAGCCCAGCAGATGTTTGGCGGATAACCAAGCGATTCATACCCATAGGACCTGCGCCCACCACACCGCGTAATCCGGCGGTGCCAAATTCTAAACGTCCCGCAAAACGTGCCTCGAGTTCGGCGTCATTGCCTGTGTCGATTAAGGCTTGCAGTTGTGCCTGAGTGCGGGGATCAGGGTCATTTTCGAGCCAATGCTTAACCTGTAATTGCAGATGAGTATTCATAGGAGCCTCAGTGAAAATCATTTTCAATTACCTTAGGAAAATCCATGCCGAAGAACAAGCAAATTTGCACTTTTCGCGGCGGATTTAAGTGTAAAGAGAGAGAGTGTAACGAAATTAGGAGAAGTTAAGTCACGTAAAGACGCGATTTATTAACCCTGTTAATCTTCATGTAACAGGGGCTGTCGTGCTTGCGCAGCAGCGCGCCGAGGTGCTTCGAAAGCACTCACCACCTCAAGCAAAATTGCACTGATAAATGCCACGAATTGACGTCTTAACGCAGTAAATTAATCGACACTACGTTAGAGAACAGCTCCTTTTCAGAGTCCTGCTCCAATTGATTTCGCCAAGGTTTATCGAAAACCCGCACAAGATAATATGTATCGCGCCCCGTGTCTGTCACAAAGGCGATGCCAAAACGCATCAACTCGTAGTGAATATCATGGACAAACACCAATGAAAAATTTTGGCATCCGGTCAGCTGATTGATATCTTCTCGAGTTAAACTCACGCCCTTTTCAACACCCTCGAAGCGTTTCTTTAGCCAATGAGCAAATTCCTTCGCACTCACCATAGACATGATCTTTCTCCTCGTACGATCCTCGGCATTAACGGCCTGGTTCGCGGTCATCTGTTCGATTATTTGTAATGATGGCGTGGCGTAATGGCCAACATCTCAGAATGAGCCAAACTGTCGTCCCATTCCGGCAGATAAAGAGCTAAGCCACAAATTTGATGGTGCTAATAATTTATTGTTATTAGTGCAAAATTGATGAAAACAGACTATCTATATTTGGCTCAGTGCGCTGTAAGGCGAACGATTACCCAAGTAGAAAGAAAGCCCGAGCCAAACGACTGTCTATACGAAAAATAGAACAGTTTGCACACTTTTACCAAACCTAAAAACTGCAAATAGAAGTTATTTCATCGGTCAATAACCCAGGCAATCACAACCTATCTTTGAGATGACCGAATAAAAAACTGGCGCACTATGGCGCCAGTTTTAGGTAGAAAAACATTAGCTTACTTCTGCTCGCGCGTCTTCCACAGGGAGAATAATACCCCCGCCAGCAAGAGGCCGAAGGTGACACCAAGGGATAAGGCCGTTGGGATTTTAAAGTCCACAATGCCTTCATGATTAAAGTACACCAGTCCGACTTTTACACCGATAAACACCAATACCACCGACAGCGCATACTTGAGGTACTCGAAACGATGCACCATGGCCGCGAGGGCGAAATACAATGCCCGCAGACCTAAAATCGCAAAGATATTAGAGGTATAGACGATAAAGGGATCTTGGGTAATCGCAAAAATCGCCGGGATACTGTCTACTGCAAACACCAGATCCGCGGTTTCGACTAAGATCAACGCCAAAAACAGAGGCGTTGCCCACCAGCCTTTGCTGAGTTGATGATCCTCTCCCCTTACCCAAAACTTCTCTTGATGAAGGCTTGGGGTAAAACGCATTTTAGAGCGTAACCATTTGTAAAACTTATTATCTTGGATATCACCATGCTCATCATCGGAAAAGAGCATCTTAATACCCGTGAAAATCAAGAACAGGCCGAATAACACCAACACGCCTTGGTATTGCGCCACCAGCGCCGCGCCTAAGCCAATCATAATCGCTCGTAGCACGATAACGCCCATGATCCCCCAGAATAACACTCGGTGTTGATACAGACGGGGAATGCCTAAGCTACTGAAAATAAGCGCGATAACGAAGACGTTATCCATAGATAAGGACTTTTCAATAAGGTAACCCGTGAGGTATTCCATCCCCGCAGTCGAGCCCTTGTACCACCATAACCAGGCGCCGAACAACAGACCCATACAAATATAAAAGGCCGATAATTTAAGGCTCTCTGCCACGGTAATTTCGTGCTGCTCTTTGTGTAGCACACCTAAGTCGAAGGCTAACAATGCCAACACAAAGCCAAAAAACATTAACCAAACCCATATTGGGTAACCCACAAATAGCGTGGTTAAAAACTCCATAACACTCCCTAAAACCTAAAAAATACCGAGTTTTCTCGGCTCCATCGCCACATTCGATCTTAGTACTTGGCGATACCAAAAACAGTGAAACAGGGTAAAAACCTTAAAATGTCAGATTAAAATTTGTTTAAATCCATACTTATCAGCCAAAAAAACTCGTTACACGAACCCTTATCATCAGAGTATTTATGGTACTCAGTTCAGATTTAAGCCTAGCCCTAACACTCACGGGATCACGGAGTAAAATAATCGCGTGAGCTCATCACTCATCACGCCTCAGCACCAATCGACAGTATTTTTCGCTAAGACGATAAAAAGCGAGCTGTTTCAGCGCACTGTGTACCACTTGAGCATTAAGCGAAAATGAAAAATCCGCGGGCAAGAATGGCTGCTTGTAATAGCGTAACTGGCGTGTGTGATCGCTCACCACAAAGGATAAAAAGGAGATTCGATGGGAAGCGAAAAAACTATTCGCGACCGAGCAGACGACGCGTGACTAATACCACAAGATGCAGTAACAACAGGCCAGTAAAAGCTGAGCAGAAAAACAGTAAGGCGATGGAGTTGACCTCTCGAGGAGCGTCACTGTAGAGATACCACCACAAAGGCCAACCGATAAGCGACAGCAGCGTCAACTGCCACATGCAGCGTTTGCAGCGGCCAATCTTTTGCCGAAAAATCGAAGTATTACAATCGTCGCAGGCCATTAACGCTTTAATCCATTAGGTTACCGTGGTGGCATAGGATATCACCCTGTCAGCCCAGTGCTAAATAAGCACTAGAGCGATGCCTTAAGTCGCTTCATACCCTCTTCTATCGACACTAAGGCATGATAGCCAAAGTCCTGTTTTGCCGCGCTGATATCGAAATAATGGCTACAGGAAAGCTGTTTAGCGACAAAGCGCGTCATGATCGGCTCTTCTTGCTTATTCAGCAGTCGATACGCCGTTTCTAACACAGCGCCCACCACATAAGCTAGGGTCTGTGGCACGCGCGCGGTCACAGGCGGCAACCCATCACAGGCTAGGATGAGGTTCAGCATCTTGGCCATAGTCACAGGCTCGTCGTTACTGACAAAATAGGCTTTCCCTTGGCACTTAGGCGAGACTTGGCAAAGCTCAACGGCCGCCAGAATGTGGGCATAAGCCGCATTATCGATATAAATGGTATCGACCAGTTTATCCTCGCGCCCCACCAGCTTAAGTTTACCTAAACGACCGCGGGCGAGCACCCTTGGCACCAGATGTGGATCATTTGGCCCCCAAATCAAATGCGGCCGCAGAGCAACGGTCTTTAGCGCATACGCCGATGCAGTTGAAGAGATTTGATTAGCATCGAGCATCATCTTCTCGGCAATCGCCTTGGAGTGAGCATAAAAATTTAAAAAACGGCTGGCGTAGGGCGTCGATTCATCAATACCCGCTTCATCCTCGCCCGCAAAGGTCACGCTAGGAGTGCTGGTATAGACTAATTTACTGATTTTAAGCGCTTTGCAAGCGGCAATCACATTAGCTGCGCCCTTCACATTTGGGCAAAAATAACTGTCTCTGTCGCCCCAGACACCCGCTTTTGAAGCCACATGGAATACGACATCGCAGCCCTGCATCGCCTGTTTGACTTGCTCAGGATTGGCTAAATCCCCCTGTAACATAGTCACACCAAGGGCTTCAAGCTCAGGATAATGGCCACGGGCAAAACCAGTCACCTTAATCCCAGCCGCGACCAAACGTAGGCAAATGGCCTTACCCAAAAATCCACCCGCGCCAGTCACAAAGGCATGGTTGACCTTAGCGGCCAAGGCATAAAGCGCGACTTGCTCACGCTTATCGAGACTCAGTTTGCTACATGCTTGGTCACCGCCCACTTGGTTTAGGCCTGTTGGTTGCGACGACGTACATTCTAAGTCCGTAGGGGCGAGAGAAATGGAACAATTATCGGTCATCTTGCTATTCCGAGACACACAGTGTCGTTTACAGTATTAAGTTCAGCGCTTATATGCAATGGAATAATATTTCATCCCTATGCCACTAAAAAGCAACAGAAAATCTAGACGAGTAAGGTTAAAAGTCCCTTAAATGAACATCAGCCTTTGGTTTGCGATTGCGCCCAAACGGCTAATTTTTCTCTAAATATTTTGGCATTGTGGCGCACATCCACAGGGAAATCGGGATGAATGAGAAAACGTCTAATCCCCTGAGTGTGGCTATACTGCTCGGCAATCGCCATCAGCTCTTGATAGAGCTGCGCACTCTTATTGCATACCAAAGATTGGTCAAGCTCGATGCAGATGAGTGGTTCAATCTCACTCGCACCGCCTTGCCCCTTCACTTTGATACCCACTAACGCCGAACGCTTCACATTCGGATGGGTATTAAAAATACGCTCACTCGGAATGGAATAGTACCGTTTAACAAACTGCCCACCTTGGGTGGCATCCACTCTATGGGCTTTACGGCCACACATCCACAAGCGGCCGCTGTCATCTAAATAGCCAAGGTCGCCCATTCTGTGCCTAAAGGTTTGCTGCTCGCGGTCCCAGATTTTAGCCGCCGTCGTTGCCGTTTCGCGGCGATAATAGGACTGGCTTACCATAGGGCCTGTTACCACTATTTCGCCAATTTCCCCCGCGTTAAGACGCAGGCCATTATCCCACTCAGGGATGTTATCCTCAGTGATGGCGATAATCTCGATGCTGACACCATCGATGGCGCGGCCGACACAAATCCCACCACCATTATCTGTGGTTTGAGTCGTGGTAAATAGCTCATCGCTGGCGATCATGCTGATGGGTAAGGATTCGGTAGCGCCGTAGGAATTGAGTACAGGCACGCCGTCACTGAGCATTTTGCTAAAGCGTGCAATCGAGGCAATAGTCGCGGGCGCGCCAGCGGAAATTACGCGTTTCACACTGCTGAGTTTATGTTGGCGCTTCGACTCGGTTTGCTCACCGGCGCGGCCTAAACGTTCAAGCAAGGCTGGATTAACAAAGATATTGCTGCATTGGTATTTCTCAATGGCGGCAAATAAAAACTCAGGATTGGCCGTAATCGGTTTGCTGGCATCCATCTCAGGCACAATCGATGCCATACCGAGCGCCGGACCAAAGAGGGAGAATAGCGGAAATGTCGCTAAATCACGCTCGCCATGTGCAATGCCATAATCCTGTTTTAGCGCCTGAATTTGCGCCTCAAACATGCCATGGCTATAGACAACGCCTTTCGGCGTCCCCGTGCTGCCGCTGGTAAAGAGAATCGCCGCCATCTCGTCATGCCTAAGCAGCGCCATAGGATACTCGACCTGTTCTGGGAATTTAGCCACAGATGACTTAGCTGTAGACGACTTAGCTGTTGATAAGAGTATCGACGCTAAACTTGGCGCGCCCGTAAGTAAGCGCGATAGCGTGCCAGCAAGTCCGCTTGGATTACTATCCACATTGATAAGATGCTGCACGCTGCCCTTACCCCAGCCTAATAAACGTCTGGCGATATGGGCTTTAGGGATACCAATAAAGGCATCCAGCGCGGCTTCAATAAAACATTGCTTAAGGTTTTTAATGCCCATGCCTGGGTCAACCAGCACGGGGATAATCCCCGCCTTAAATAAGGCAAAAGTTAACGCAAAAAAATCCAGACTCGGGGTGACCATCAGCACCGCCTTCATCCCCCGCGTCAGCCCATGGGCATTGAGCGCGAAGGCGATGGCATCGCTTTGTTTATCGAGGCTAATAAAGTCGAGTTCTTGGTAAGTAAGGTTGGCAAGGGATTTACCCTTGCCCTGTTGCACCGCAACCGCGAGATGATGGGGAATGTGATGGGCGGCCTGCTTTAAATGCCGACAGATATTGGCATCGCTTGCTTGCTCGACGCTAGATGTCCCACGGCCGAGCTGCGCATCCTCCACCCTAACCATTAATGTGCGGCCTGTGGCGCTTGAGTCTCAACCTCAGGCTCTGTGACCTGCGCCGTTTCAACGGGCTGCACTTCTGCCGCTGGCGTTTGCGCCTCAGCCATAAAGTGTTTGATATGGGTAATCACCTCATCGCTCGCATCTTCGAGGATATAGTGACCACAATCGGCAAATTCATGCACCTGTGCATGGGGCATATGTTCACGCCATTTGGCTAAAAAGTGCTTATCGAACACAAAGTCCTGTAATCCCCAGCAAATCAGTGTCGGCACCTTGGCAAACTTTGGCAGACTAGCGGCGATATCCGACACCAGTTGATAGTTTCTGTCACCCGGTTTTAGCGGAATATCCTGTACAAAACGCAGGGTCGAAATCCGATTCGCCCATGAGTTAAACGGTGCGACGTAGGCTTCACGAATGTACTTGGACATCGGCTCACGCTTTACCCCAACGTAGGAGGCAATCGATGAAAAGGCATTAAAACCACGCACTAATACGGTGCCGAGCAGCGTATTACGGCAGATCCACAGCGCCAGTGGTAAAGGCTTAGTCTCGGGTAAATGGAAGGCGCCAGTATTTAAAATCACCAGACGTTTAATGCGCTCAGGGTAGCGCGCCGCATAGCCCATGCCTATCATGCCGCCCCAGTCGTGGACGACTAAGGTAATGTTTTCGTTTACCTTTAGGCTATCGAGCAGCGCCTCTAAATCATCAATGCGACTCTTAAGGGTGTAATCGTAACCGCTGTCATCCGGCTTATCCGACAGGCCACAACCAATATGGTCTGGCACGATACACTGGTGAGTATCCTTAAGGGCACTCACGAGATTACGGTAATAAAAACTCCAACTTGGATTACCGTGCACCATGACCACAGGTTCACCTTGGCCTTCATTGATGTAATGCAGCTTGTTGCCATTACGGCTAAGAAAATGACGTTTAAACGGCAACAGAGTGTCTAACATGACGCTTCCTATCTTTTGTTCTAATTGTTTTTGTATTGGTAGCCTGTGCAGGTAAATTCGGCTTTACCTCTGCTCATCGCTAATGCCCATCGCTAAACCAATAAGCATAAAAATGCCCTAGCAAACCTTGCTCTCAAGCGTCGGCTAAGGCAAATAACAATCCTTGAAAAACTACCACTTAATGCCCAGCATCATACAGTTCAAACCACTGCCGATACCTAAAAAGCTCACCTGATCCCCTGGGCGTAAAAAGCCTTGATCGTGTGCCATGGCCGCAGTGACGGGTAAAGAGACTGTGCCCATATTGCCGAGCAGTTGATATGTTGGAAATTCTTTTTCAGGTGGAATATTTAACGCACTCAAGACCTGTTTGCGGTTTGAAGCGCCGACCTGATGACAGATTACTTTGTCGACCTGCTCGACCAACCAATTCCGCTGAGCGAGGAAATGCTCCCACGTATGCTTAGCCAGCTCGACCCCTTCTTTGAGCAAGGTCACCGCATCGGTACGCATAAACTCACGGTAAATATTGTGCCCTACTTCCTGCAAGCCCCACTGACACAGTTGATGGTGCTGCGGCGCAGATAAATGGGAAGCGCCAAGTAGCTGATGTTTACGCACATTAGTCAGCGGTAAACTGCCATCGGTGAGGATCACCGCCACCGCGCCAGAGCCGCCAGTTAAGGTCGCCAGCGACTGGGCAAAATTCTGCATGGTCGGATCTGCCAGCATATTATCAATGGTCACATCGACAATATCCCGCGCCGACTCACAGGACACCACCATGCCCGCCTTAATTTGACCAAGCTCGATACGGTTGGCAATGTCTAAAATGCCCGATAACACGCCAAGACAGGCATTGCTGATATCGTAAATCGCCGTGTCCTTCGACACACCTAAGGCCGCTGCAATCCGGCAGGCGGTGGCGGGTTCGTGCTGGTCACGGCAAACGCCGGTGTACACCACAGCGCCCAGTTCGGCGACTTCTATTCCCGTTTCTGCAATCGCCTTGTGCGCCGCTTTAATCGCTCCATCGGATAATTGATGCCCTTTAGGCCACCAACGGCGTTCGGTAATGCCCGTTAACGCCGCAAGTTGCCCCATGGGAATGCGAAATTTTTGATATAGAGGCGCGAGGCGAGATTCTAGCTCACTACTGGAAACCACCACAGGTGCCAGTTCATAGGCAAGGCTATTAATAAATACGCGGGAATATTTCATGAAACTGTTTTATTCGCTCACTAGGATCACTGATCTTTTAGGTCAGTTTTTAGTTGTTATGTGTCATTAAGGCGACATTTGAACAAGAAAAGCCCGATGATTCAATAAAAAACCATCTTTCGCCTTAGACTTGTCTCACAGGGTTTATAAACCCTTGTGACGATCATGCCGCCAATCCGTTAATTCAAAATGAACTAATAAAGAAATACTTTATAAAAAACAGTCAGGTATAACGTTAAATAGTAGATTATTTTTTACTCGCTCAATTTTTGCGCCAAAATCAGCGCATTTCTGGGTGTCACACTGTTTGCACAAAATTCCCTCAGGGTCACCCGATAGCCACTTTCCTGCAAAAAGCAGCAACGATCGAGAATTAACCACAGCTCCAGCGCACGGCGGAATAAATGCGCCGCCAAATCGATGCGTCGAGTTAACCTTTGTCGCTGTTTGCCTATCTCAAGCCAAGCGTCAAAATCACAATCTGCATCTAAGGTAACCGCCTTTTGCGCTGCCGCCCAATGGCAAAACTCGGTAAACTCACCACTCAGCTGACTTTGCTTTATTGCGGGTAAAGGTAAATAAGCATCTATGCCACGATAGCTTCGCTGCAACGCATCAAAACCGAGCCGCCAGGCGATTTCCTGATGCCGCAGCGCCTGTTGTTTCGGATTGGCGATTACACTCTGCTGCAAGGGCAATTGCAAGTCATGGCGACTTAAACGCAGCGCGCTGTGTTTGGCGAGTGTCGATAAGCCTTGATATTGATTAGCTTGAATTAAATGATAGCAGCAAGGTGAAATCGCCAGTGCCTGTGTGCCCGCCGCTGCGCCCAATTGCAGTAAACGCACATGCAAATCGCCACAGGCATGCAGCGCCACCGCCTGTTGCTTGGCGCGAAAAGGATTGGTTTGATGAGCGGTATTTTCGCAAGCATTACCTTCGATAGCGAAGGCATCGGCACAGATAAAGTGCTGTGATAATTGCCATTTATCGGCAAAGGCTTGGCCCTCTTCACAGAGCATCGCCTGCCACTCGAGGCTTAACACATCCACACCACGTGCTTTGGCTATTAAGCGGCCTAAATGGCCTTTGCCCGCACACCACTCCAGTACGGGTAATCCCGCATCGGGCAAATGCTGCACAAAGGCGGTAATTTGTTCCCACTTACGGCCTTTAATATGGGCGCTAAAGTGAGCCAACTCGGTAAGATCAATACAAGGTGAAGTAGCAGTTTCAATATCGTTAGAGCTAATGTCAGAGCCAATATCAAAGCCTATATCTGAGTCAATATCAGAGCCAAGCGAAAGTTCGGCAAAGGACAATGTGAGTAAAGACAGATCCCAGTCGTAGCCTAACGCGGCAAGATCCTGCTTGAGTGCTGGAGATAAGGCATCGACTAACACCGATTGCTCGGCATCCAAACTATCGAGCACAGCATCATCAAGCGCCCAAAGGGTGGTTGCTAGCCTTGGGAATTGCGCCGCCCAAGGCAGTGCTTTTGCCTCAAAGGCACGGACTTGCCACAGGGCGCGACTCTGCTCAAGTAACTTATCCAATTGGATAAAGTGCGCCCTGAGCCTGTCCTGACGCTCGGCCCTTGCCTGCTTATGATTATCGCGCTTAATTGCCATGCTAAATTTGCTTTACTCTAATGTGTTCCACTTGATTCTCTTATTAGCCTTAGCCGCCAAGCCTTCACAACAGCACTGTTTTTAAAACCAGTTTGAAAACAGTGCCGTCATTAAGCCTTTACGAATATCAAGGTGCATTTCACTTAATATCGCTGCCCAAATGGCGGCTAAAGCTGCTAGTATCGCCGCAGTTTTGGCCAACTTGCTATACCAGTTGGCAATCCATGTGTGTGTATACACAAAAAAGCCAGTTAAAGAGAAGAGTTTTAGAGGAAAAGTATGCTCTCCCCCTGTGTCGCTCGCTGCGGCTTAAATGATGAAGATTATTGCATGGGCTGTTTTCGCCATATTGATGAGATTGTCGCTTGGCGCAATGCCAGCGATGCTGAACACACTGCGATTATTGCGCAGCTCCCTGCCCGCAAAGCCCATTTCGAAGGCGACGAAAATCAACAGGTGCTAAGCCGCGCTAAATGGCTGGAAGCCGAGGCACGACTTGCGAAAAAATCCTGACATTTCAGGCTTTTTACTTTTATCGCTACTTTTTCATCATCACTTTTAAATCGGCAAAGGGATTATAGGTCGCCGCCGCTTGCTTGGTTTCTGTGGTACTACCGTAGCGGATCAGTTCTTCGAAGCGTGAATGTTCGTTATCGTGGCAATAGAGGCACAATAATTCCCAATTCGAGCCGTCGGATGGGTTGTTGTCGTGGTTGTGATCTCTATGGTGAACCGTCAACTCGCTTAAATTTTTTGAGGTAAATTCGCGGGTACAGCGGCCACAGATCCAAGGATACAATTTGAGCGCCTGCTCGCGGTAACCGCCCTCACGCTTTGCGCGGTATTCCCGCTCTTGGGCTAAGACTTGATCTAACTTACTCTGGCCTGGATTTGCTGACATGCTCACACCTAACTAATGACCCCTAAAAAAGTGCCCCAAGGATAATCCGAGTTATTCCTTGGGGCAATATTTCTAACACGCGAAGCGTTTAGGCGACATGTCCTTGGTCGGCATTGGACAAGTGCAAATAGTGCAGGTATTTCTCGTATTGGGTGACCACATCCGCCAATAGCTGCTCTTCGGTATAGCCCATCACATCATAGTGTTGGCCGCCCTGCTCTAAGTACACTTCGGCGCGATAATACCAATTGTTGCCCTGCTCTAACTCTTCACCGACCGGATTGACGATTTCAAAGCAGCGCATCCGCACACCATATACGAAGGGTTGATAGGCTTCGTTGCTGATCACCAATCGCACTTTGCCGTCGAGATACTCAAGATCCGCCGTCAGTCCCTTGCTCATAAATTGCTGACACACCTTAGATAACGCTGGTGTCGCGACATTATTGAGGAAGATACGCGCCTCATCTTCCGTGGGATGCGACACTAAGACTTCGATACGCTCCTCCCAGCTGATATTGGTCTTAGCATATTGCACACTGGTGGTATGGAGCTGCACACTGTTGATCTTCAGCCAATCGTCCTTCAGCGCCTTATACAGCCCTAAACACATCAGCAACATCACGCATAAAAATGGCATCGCACTGGCAATGGCGGCGGTTTGGAGTGCCTGTAAGCCACCGCAAGCAGCAGCACCGAGGCCACCAC
>NZ_AKZL01000027.1:0-57577 GCF_000282755.1 Shewanella sp. POL2 | reverse complement strand
AGGCCCCGCGATAAGTGAGGCACACAGTCCCCCAATGAGTACTTTTCTCATGTCGTTTCCTTCGAGTTTGTTATTGTGCCCATATCTGGGGCTATTTGGGTTCTAAATGGGATTGCTTCAGGCGCAATGCAACGTATGTTAATGCTTTAGTGGGAATCGAAACAAGGTGATTACACTTTTAAAGATGGATTTATTATCTGGCAGTTGTAACTAAAAATTACCATAACTTAAATTGACCTAAAAAGCAGCAAACATACCGTATGCAAGCATTACCGAGTTAGTAGGTACTTATTTTATTTACGCCGACGCACTGATGTCGTTTTAGTTTAGGCTTTGTCCTTTTATTGATTGGGCTCATAATACGTCAGTTTTCATTTATTGAAGTTGAGTCATCAAGTGCGTTTAGACAAATTTATCTGTGAAAGTACCTCACTTACACGTTCCCTAGCTAAAAAAGCCTTACACCGTGGTGAGATTACCTGTGACGGCGTTGTGGTCAAAGACTCAGGCTTTAAAGTGCTTGAGGGGATGCAAGTATGCCTCGACGGCGAGCCTATTTCCCTCGTTGGTGAGCGTTATCTTATGCTCAATAAACCCGTTGATACGATTTGCTCGACCATAGATGAAGCCTATCCATCGGTACTGAGTTTGCTGGATATCGAAAAGCCTGAAACATTACACATTGCTGGCCGTTTAGATGCCGATACGACAGGCTTGGTGCTTATCACCAGTGATGGCCAGTGGTCGCACCGGATCACTTCGCCCAAAAAAGACTGTGGCAAGCGTTACTTAGTGACGTTAGCCGAGCCTGTGGATGAGAGTCTGATTGGCGTCTTTGCCGCTGGAGTGGAGCTTAGAAACGAGGACGGCCTGACAAAACCCGCGGTGCTTGAAATCATTGAGCCACAGTTGGTGCGTTTAACCATTACCGAGGGTAAGTATCATCAAGTAAAGCGGATGTTTGCCGCGGTGGGCAACCATGTGGTTGGCTTGCATCGTGAAAGTATTGGTAGAATTGAATTAGATTCCGAACTTGCCCTAGGCGAATGGCGCTATCTGACGAGCGAAGAAATCGCTTCGATTTAACACCGTTTGGCTAAAAAAATGCCGCTCCTGATGAGCGGCATTTTTATTGCTATTTTTATCGCTAATTCGTGTTTTCTGATAAGGCTATTGTTTTTTCAGGATCAGATTACCGCTAATAGTGTCCATCTTCACACTGGCGCTACCAGCACCCGTTTGGAAGCTTAAGGATTCATTCGGCACGTATTTTTGTCTTTGTGGCACATCTTGGCTCAAGCTGTTTTTGATTTTGCCGCCTGGGCCGCCATTGAGCTCGAAGCTGGCATCGGGCACATCGGCAAAGCTTAAAGTCATATCGCCACTGACACTTTCAAGATTGGCTTTATTAAAGGCTTTGGCTAGCGACACTTGGGCGTCGCCGCTAACGGTACGTACATTAACTTCTTTAGCGGTTTTAAAGTCGCCATTAATTTCGCCTGAAACCTGCTCGACGTTGACTTTGTCGGCTAAGGTTTGGCTGCTGAGATCGCCACTGACTAAGCGGTATTTTATTTCGCCTTTGCTTTCAGAATCTTTAATCTCGCCAGAAACTGTATCTAACATCACTTTACCTGTTAATCCTTTGGTGGTGATATCGCCTGAGACAGTGTGTAACGTCGGATTACCCCCTAAATTATCGGCGCTGATATTGCCACTAACGGTATTGAGTTCAAGCTCGCCTTGAGTCTGGCTGATTTGTAGATTAGCTGAAATCGTATCGGCATTGAGCTTAACGGTTTTAGGTACTTTAATGGTGAGCTTTGAGCCATTGTTGTCACTGCCGTTATAGTGGCGTGGCATTTTATCTTCGATATTCAGATTGTTACCTTTCTGCTCAAAGACAAAACCTTCGCTTAGCTCATCCAAAGTGCCGGTCACGCTGACTTCATTTTTATCCCAGCTTTGAATTTGCACGCTGCCCCGTTGGATTTTGATTTGCAGCAGAGTATCGCTGCTAATGGGTAACTGCTTATCCACACTTTCAGCGGCGAACACGCTGCCCATAAGGCCAAGGTAAAGTGTTGACACTAATAGACTGGTTTTCGTGAGGGTAAAATGGCTCATATGCTATTTCCTTGTGTTGAGTTTTGAATCGGAAGTTTTTGGCCTTGTTGTAGCAAATCGAGTTCACGTTGTTGCACCCAAAGCCAGAGTTGCCAAAGTTGTTTGTCGGTGGGATTAGCCTGTAATGCTTGATAAATCTGTTCGCCTGCACGACGTAATTCCGCTAAGCCTTGCTCTAACGGAGCGCTAAAGCGGCTCGTTTGCCAAGCGACTACCGTTGGGGTCTGTGCGAGGCTCGTCACCTGGGCTTGATGTGTCTGGGCTATTTGGCTTAGCAAAGCTTGCAGCACTTGCTCATCATCCGCAGCTTGGCTGGCGATTTGTTCTGGGAGCGAGGTTTTTACCGGAGCTTGAGTGTAGAACCCGAAGAACACCGCCAGCACTATAGTTGCGGCAATCGCCCATTGCGCACCTTGTAGTCGCGGCGCTTGGCGACTCGCTGGTTGCGACGCTAATGGCTTATCCATACGTTTTTCGATGCCTTGCCAAAGATCCCGTTCGGGCGTTAGTGTTTTGGGAGCATCATCAATCAACTGCTGGAGCTTGGCCTCGCGAGCATTATTAGATAAGGACATTACAGCATCTCCTGTAGTAATTGCTTGGCTCTGTGGTACTGGGTCTTACTGGTTCCCACGGCAATACCAAGTAATTGTGCAATTTCTTCATGTTGATAGCCTTCAATCGCGCAGAGTACAAACACGATACGCGCCCGCTCTGGCAGTTTTAGGATCAACTTGTCTAACCCTTGATAATGTTCATCGGCGCTTGAATGTTCATCGTCACTCTCCATTGGGATAAAACGTGCCCAAAACGACTTTTGCTTACGGATAAAGCTCAGTGCCTGATTCACGCAAATGCTGTGTAACCAAGTGGAGAACTGACTCTCTCCCCTAAATTGCGGCAATTTCTGCCACACCAAAATAAAGCACTCTTGGGTGATTTCTTCTGCCTGCGAGGCTTGGCCAGATAACCGCAGTGATAGGGCATATATCCTTGGATGATGGTGTAAATACAGCTGCTTAAATGCGGCTCTATTACCTTGGCTAGCCAAGGTGATGAGGTCAAATTCTGACATTGCATTGTTGAGTGGGAGTCTCCCTGCCGTCACAGCCTTTTCCTGTCATCTGAGTGAATGTTTATAGATTGGACGCTCTGAAAAGCACAAAAGGTTTGTATCTGATAAAAATAAATTTTTTATCAGTTCATTTAGCATCACTTGTTCGAGTTTTATAGTAAAATTAGTGGCAAAAATTTAGAGTTAAGTTTATGAACTTACAGGTTTTATACCAGTTGGTATTCTGAATCATAACTCTATGAAAGTAAAATCACAGATTATACTTTCATAGTTGCCACTATACTTGGCTGTCAATGTAAATCGAAAAATGGAGAAAGTTCCGAAGCGGATAAAACAATAAATGAAAGATGAACTTTTTATGTCAAGGCTATATTTACTGTAAAAGACGTGACTCCCAACTATCTTTTTAAGAGATGTTATTTATTAGGGGCTTTTTATGTTAATCCGCTCGAAATTGTTACTCAGTGCTGCCGTATCTGTAACGGCCGTGATAGCCATGTTTGGATTGCAGCTTTATACAAATTCAGTTGAGTCGGAACTCTCCCACGCGGCGCAAAACGTGCTCGAACTTGAGCGTGACGTGTTGTTACTGCGTAAAAATGAAAAGGACTTTTTTGGCCGTAAAGATATTCAATATGTTGAAAAACATAAACAAGTTCATGCCTCAATTGATGACATGATTCCTAAGCTTGAAAAAATCTTTAAAAAATACGATGTACCTATTACTTCCCTCGAAAGTTTTGACCGCAATTTAAATCAATATCAACAGGCCTTTAATGAGGTTGTTCAACTGCAACAAGAAATTGGCTTAACACCCAAAACAGGTCTCTATGGCACCTTAAGAACTGCGGTGCACAATGTGGAATCCATGCTGAAGGAATACGATCAACTTTCTTTGCAAGTTGCCATGTTGCAGCTTAGACGCAATGAAAAAGATTTTATGTTGCGCCGCGAAATGAGCTATGTCGAGACCTTCGATGCCAATATTGCTTTGTTTAATAGCAGCTTAAGGGCATCAAGTTTAGATATTGATGCGCAAAATAAAATTGTTGCATTGATCGAACAATATCAAAAAGACTTTAAAAGCCTCGTTAGTAAAGAGCAGCAACTGGGTTTAGATGAAAAACAGGGCACGATGGCACAGTTAATCGCCGCGAATAAATTAACAGAATCTAGCGCCGATGAGCTGCATAAACTTGCTCTCAAATCTATCGAAGATACAGAAAAGAGCAGCAGGAATATTGGAATCGCTGTCTTTCTGATGATTGCATTAATCCTCGGCATAATTACTTACTTAATAATCCGTAGCATTATTAATCCCGTTGCGCGCATTACACAGGTTATTTCACGCATCGAAGTGAGTAAAAACTTAACCCTAAGATGCGATGCATCAACGCAAGATGAGTTAGGCGAAATTGCACAGCATTTCAATAGCATGGTGGTTAGTTTCCAGCAGCTTATCGAGCAGGTTATTGAGTCTGTCTCTACTATTAACACCTCAAGTAAGAGTGTCTCAGAGAATGCCATGCTTGCTTCTGAAGGTGTTGCGCAGCAACTTAACGAAACCGATATGGTGGCTACCGCGATTACCGAAATGGGCGCCACCATTGATGAAATCGCTAAAACGACCGAGCTTGCGGCACTCAAAGCGGGTAAAACCCATGATAACGCTCAGTTGGGGCAAACTGAGGTAGAGCAGACGATTCTTAAAATTAGACAGTTATCTGAGCAAATTAATACGAGTGCTTCAGTAGTGGACGAGCTTGAGCGCGATAGCGAAACCATTGGCAGTGTGCTTGATGTGATCCGCGGCATTGCTGAGCAAACCAACTTACTCGCATTGAATGCTGCGATTGAAGCGGCGCGTGCTGGAGAGCAGGGGCGTGGATTTGCTGTTGTGGCTGATGAGGTGCGTAGTCTAGCGATGCGAACTCAGACATCGACACAGGAGATTGCTAATATTATTCAAACCTTGCAAAGTCGAACCCGTTCTATTGTGCAATTAATGGATGCGAGCCAAAAACAAGGTGCAGAGAGTGCTGAGCAGGCCGCAGCAGCGGGGGAATTACTAAAGCTTATCAATAATGACGTTCGAAACATTATGGATATGAGTACGCAGATTGCTGCTGCAATTGAAGAGCAAAGTATGGTGGCTGCTGAAGTGAATAAGAATGTTGTGGTTATCCGCGATATCGCGGAGCAATCTTCCCATGCCGCCGATGCTAATGCTTCGGCATCGGACGAGTTAAGAACCCGAGCCGAGTATTTGGTGAGTGCTGTGAGCCATTTTAAGATCTAAACGATTATGCTTGAGACGCACCTTGGAGGGCGTTTCTATAGCATTTTGAGGCGCGGTTTGTGGATGGATAAGGCAGAAGTCGATTCAATCCTAAAATGTAAACTAAGACCAAAGCTAAAACGCGCAAACAAAAAACGCACCTTGAGGTGCGTTTTTTTATGCAAGTGCCGTAAGATTAGTGGCTGAACATTGCAGAGATAGACTCTTCGTTGCTTACACGGCGAATGGCTTCCGCCAATACTGCCGACATCGTCAGTTGAGTCACTTTCGCCACTTTCAGCATTTCAGGGCTTAAAGGTACGGTATCTGTGACGATCACTTCATCGATCACTGAGTTGGTGATATTTTCAGCCGCTTTGCCAGAGAACACTGGGTGAGTTGCGTAAGCAAATACGCGGTTTGCACCATGTTCTTTCAGGGCTTCAGCCGCTTTACACAGAGTGCCGCCTGTGTCGATCATATCGTCAACGATAATGCAGTCACGGCCTTGAACATCGCCGATAATGTGCATCACTTGTGCAACGTTTGCCTGTGGACGACGTTTATCGATAATGGCCAAATCAGAATCATCTAACAGTTTTGCCACTGCGCGAGCACGAACCACGCCACCGATGTCAGGAGAGACAACCACGGGGTTATCTAACTTCTTCGCAACCATGTCTTCTAATAGCACTGGGCTACCAAATACGTTATCAACAGGAACGTCGAAGAAGCCTTGGATCTGCTCAGCGTGTAAATCACAGGTTAAAACGCGGTCAACACCGACGCTAGACAGGAAGTCAGCAACCACTTTTGCCGTAATAGGTACACGTGCGCTGCGGACGCGACGGTCTTGACGAGCATAACCAAAGTAAGGAATAACAGCAGTGATACGACCAGCAGATGCACGGCGTAGCGCATCAACCATCACGATCAGTTCCATGAGGTTATCGTTAGTCGGCGCGCAGGTGGATTGGATGATAAACACATCGGCACCACGTACATTTTCGTTGATTTGGACACTGATTTCACCATCGCTGAAACGACCAACCACTGCGTCTCCGAGTTTACAAAATAGACGATCGGCTATCTTCTTAGCGAGACTGGGGGTGGCATTCCCAGCAAAGAGCTTGATGTCGGGCACTGTATGAACCTCAGGCGTTTGCTTTATATTTTAGTGGCTAGAGCAACGACGATGCGGGGACGGGAGCGGACCCGTGGGCTATCGTGAAAAAAGTTGCTCTAGAAGAAAGTAGTTTATGGACGATTGAGTCGCACTATGAGCGGCGAAATATTCATCCCTTTTGCAACAAATCCTTGCATATCAGACGGTAATTTCGCCAAGGCTGCGAGAGCTTGCTGCTGCGACGAAAACTCCCCAAACACGCATGCGCCCGTTCCGGTCATTCTCGACGGCGCATATTCTAGCAGCCAGCCTAAGGCCTTGGCAACTTGAGGGTATTTAGATACGACCAGTTCTTGGCAATCATTTCTCCAAGATTGGCTCAGTAAAGTATCAATACCAAGCTTAGGCGTATTACGCGGCAGCTGCGGATCTTGGAATACCGCTGCGGTGGAAACATGGGCGTCAGGGGCAATGATTAAATACCATAATTCAGCGGGATTAACCGTCTGTAAACACTCTCCAACTCCCTCGGCAAATGCAGCGAAACCATGAATAAAAACAGGGATATCGGCACCGAGTTTTAATCCAATTGCCGCTAATTCATCATGAGACAATTGGGTATTCCATAACTGATTCAAGGCGACAAGTGTGGTGGCTGCATCCGAGGAGCCACCGCCTAAACCGCCGCCCATGGGCAGACGTTTATCGAGCCAGATTTCTGCACCGCCAGGATAACCTGTAGATTGTTGCAGTGATTTTGCGGCTCGCAGAATTAAGTTATCGCTATCCGCGACAACGTTTGACATGTTCGAGTGCAAAATCAGTTCAGGTGTGTAAGTCACTCGAAAGTCGAGTTGATCGCAACAGTCAACAAATTGAAATAGGGTTTGCAACTCATGGTAACCGTCACTGCGGCGTCCGTTGATATGCAAAAACAGATTGAGTTTGGCGGGAGCTGGCCAATTGCGTGAAATCTCTTGGGACATGCTAAGGTTTTTCTCCGAGCAGTATTGAGGGTTTACCTAAGGCTTGCCATTGATTGAGCTGAAGCTTGAGCTGTAAATCACCGCGTTCGAGCGTTAATTGGTAAGGCACCTTAGCGCCACTTTGGGATTGCCAGCTTAAAAATGTGACTAACCAAGGCGGTGGCGTTTGCACATTTTGCAGTTGCTTAGTTTGACCTGTACTATCAACGGCGATGACGCGATCTAAACTGCCAGTTTGTCCTGTGATCCACAGGGGCAAATCATTAATCGGGATAGACCAGCCGCTGACGCGTTCAAGTAAGGCTTGGGCGTTATTATCACGAAAATCTTTGCCATCAATATGTAGGTGAGCCGAGTGAGGCGTCGCCTCCAAAGTCAATACTGTAGTACCTAACATCGTCGTGAGCGTGAGCTCGTCGCGCTCCTCGCTGTGGCGCCAATAGAGATTGGCACTGAGCTTATCTTCAGGTGTGCGGATGGCGAGTTTACCCTGTAGCTCCCACGCTTTAGCTTGGGCTGCATTATCGACCGTAATAGGGCTGAGATCGGTCATAGGCGGCAGTGTTTCACAGCCGCCTAAAAATAATAGTCCGCTCAAGGCGATACAAGAGAAAATGGATTTTGTGAAGCGCTTCAAATTATTCATCTATAACTGATATACCAAAGTCCTTATGATACGAGGGCTTGGAAAGAATACCAATGCCATTTGTAAAATTTCCATTGGCAGTCACTTGGGATAACTTCAGTCGTGCTAATCGGTAATTGTCTATCATTGATAGAAAATTTAGGTAAGAAGTTAGACCTTTATTCGGTTTTGTTAAGCGTATTCTGTTTTTAGTTGGGCCAATTCAGTAGAATGCCCTTATTAAGATAGACGCCAAGAATCTAGAAAAGAGTCAGATGAGCCTTGTAGCAATCGGTATTAACCATAAAACAGCCACGGTAGACCTGCGTGAGAAAGTCGCCTTCTCTCCAGACACAATTCATGATGCCATGAAGAGTCTGGCCAGTCGTACGCGCTCCGGTGAAGCCGTTATCGTCTCGACCTGTAATCGCACTGAGTTGTATTGTAACAATGGCGATGAGGCCGATATCATTGAATGGCTTGAAGAATTTCATGGCCTAGAGCATAAAGATGTCGCGCCCTGCCTCTACAATTATCACGGACAAGAGGCGGTGAGGCATTTGATGCGCGTTGCTTCGGGTCTTGACTCGTTGATCCTGGGTGAGCCGCAGATTCTTGGTCAAGTTAAACAAGCCTTTGTCAAAGCCAAAGAAGCCGGCACTGTCGCCTTAACTATTGACCGCTTGTTCCAAAATACTTTCTCTGTTGCTAAAAAAGTGCGTACCGAAACCGAAATCGGTGCCGCTGCTGTATCGGTCGCTTTTGCGGCCGTGAGCATGGCAAAACATATCTTCTCTTCGTTGTCGACCACTAAGGTATTGTTAATCGGTGCTGGTGAAACGATAGAGCTAGTAGCTAAGCATCTTAAAGATAACGGTGTTGCCTCAATGGTGGTGGCAAACCGTACTTTAGAGCGCGCTCAAAGCATGTGTGAAGAGTTCAATGCCACGGCAATTACGCTGGCACAGATACCAGATTTTCTCCCTAAAGCCGATATCGTGATATCCTCTACCGCCAGCCCGCTACCAATCCTTGGTAAAGGCATGGTAGAAAAAGCGCTAAAGCAGCGTCGCCATCAACCTATGTTATTGGTTGATATAGCAGTTCCCCGGGATATTGAGCCGGAAGTCGCCGATTTGGACGATGCGTTTCTGTATACAGTGGACGACCTGCATAGCATTATTGAACAGAATAAGGCTTCCCGTAAGGAGGCCGCCGAGCAAGCTGAATTAATTACTGAAGAACAATCTCACCTCTTTATGGAGTGGGTGCGTTCTTTAGAGTCGGTCGATAGTATTCGCGAGTATCGCAGCCAGAGCATGGCGATAAAGGATGAGTTAGTGGAACGCGCCCTGAATAAATTAGCGCAGGGGGGCGACACTGAGCAGGTATTGATTGAACTAGCCAATCGCCTGACCAATAGACTCATTCACGCACCCACCCAAGCCCTCACGGTGGCGAGCCGTCAGGGGGATTTGAATACATTAGGTCAGTTAAGAACAGCGCTCGGATTAGATAAAAACTAAGGTTAGCGAGTTAAATGAAGGAATCCGTTATCCGCAAGCTGGAAGGCTTGCTCGAGCGCAACGAAGAAGTCTTAGCTTTGCTTGGTGATGCGTCTGTCATTGCCGATCAGGATCGTTTTCGTGCGTTATCCAAAGAATATTCTCAGTTAGAAGAAGTGGTTGCAGGCTTTAAAGCCTACCAGCAGGCACAGGCGGATCTCGAGTCTGCTAAGGAAATGCTGGAAGAAGATGACGCTGAAATGCGTGAAATGGCGCAGGAAGAAATCAAGGCTGCTAAAGCTGAACTTGAACGTCTCGAAGCCGAACTGCAAATTCTGTTACTACCAAAAGATCCTAACGACGACACTAACGCCTTTATCGAAATTCGTGCCGGTGCGGGTGGCGACGAAGCGGCGATCTTCGCGGGCGACTTATTCCGTATGTATAGCCGTTATGCTGAAGCCAACCGTTGGCAGCTCGAGATCATGAGCTCGAACGAAGGCGAGCATGGCGGTTTTAAAGAAATCATCGTTAAAGTCAGTGGTGAAGGCGCCTACGGTAAACTCAAATTTGAATCCGGTGGTCACCGCGTTCAACGTGTACCTGAAACCGAGTCCCAAGGCCGAGTTCACACTTCCGCAGTAACTGTGGTAGTGATGCATGAAGTGCCTGAAGCTGAGGCGATTTCCATTAATCCTGCCGATCTTAAGGTCGATACTTTCCGCTCATCGGGCGCAGGTGGTCAGCACGTTAACAAAACCGATTCTGCCATTCGTATTACCCATATTCCAACCGGGATTGTGGTGGAATGTCAGGATCAACGCTCGCAACATAAAAATCGCGCACAAGCGATGAGCGTGTTAGCGGCGCGTATCCAAGCCGTAGAAGATGAAAAACGCCGCAGCGCTGAAGAGTCAACTCGTCGTAGTCTGGTCGCCAGTGGTGACCGCTCTGAGCGGATTCGTACCTATAACTTCCCGCAGGGCCGCGTGAGTGAACATCGTATTAACTTAACCCTATATCGCTTAAACGAAGTGATGGAGGGTGACTTGGATGCGATTTTAGGACCACTGATGCAAGAACATCAGGCAGATTTATTAGCCGCACTCGCTGATGAGCAGGGGTAATTTTGGCTGATCAATCCTGTATCGCCGAGGCCCTGCAATGGGCCTATGTACAGCTAGCTTCAACCTCTGAATCCGCCCATTTGGATGCAGAGGTTTTATTATTGTATTGCCTCAATAAGAATCGTGCTTATCTGTACACTTGGCCTGAAAAAGCCTTGAGCGTAGAACAGTGGAAACGCTTCCAGCAAATGGTGCAACGGCGTCAGCAAGGCGTACCTGTGGCTCACATTGTTGGCGAGCGTGAGTTTTGGTCACTGCCCTTTATTGTGAATGACACGACCTTGATCCCTCGTCCTGATACTGAGATCCTCGTCGAATCCGCCCTCAACCTACCCCTTGAAAGTCATGCAAAAGTGCTCGATCTGGGAACGGGAACCGGCGCGATTGCACTGGCTTTGGCTTCTGAACGCGCCGAGTGGCAAATTACCGCGGTGGATAAAGTGGAAGATGCGGTCGCGCTGGCAAAGGCGAATCGCACTAATCTGAAACTTGAACAGGTTGAGATACTGCAGAGCGATTGGTTTAGCGCTATTACTTCCCGTGACTTTGATTTAATTGTTTCTAATCCACCCTATATCGATGAGGCTGACGAGCATTTACATCAAGGTGATGTGCGTTTTGAGCCACAAAGTGCGCTTACTGCCGCCGATGAAGGGTTTGCTGATCTTTACTACATTGCAAAAACTGCTCGAGATTATTTAAAGCCCAATGGTTATATATTGCTTGAGCATGGTTTTGAACAAGCAGTAAAACTCAGGGCAAAACTCACAGAGCTAGGTTACCAAAATGTCGCTACCGTGCGGGATTTTGGTAGCAACGATAGATGCACTATGGGTAAGTGGATGGGATTGATTGGAATTTAATATTTGCTCCAATCTAGCTGAGTGCCAAAAAACGCCATTGATTACCCGTCAATGGCGTTGTTGTCTATGTATCTGTTGAGATTATTAGTCTTTATAAGCTCATGACAAGACGTCTTAAAATCACATTTTATCTTTAAGAAGCTACAGCACCTTAACCATAAAGAATTTACTGCCGGTTTCGGGATAGGCTTGCTGTACCCACTGCACACGATATCCGTGGCGCTCATAGAAAGGTTTTGCTTGAAAATCTAAGGTATCGAGCAGAACAAATTGGCAGCCGCGTTGTTTGGCTTTGCTTTCAGCCTCGAGTAATAAGCGTGAGCCGATGTTTTGCTGGCGAAATGCTTCATCCACCCACAGATAGTCGATTAAGAACCAATTGCCGAAGGTCTTGCCGCTTAAGCCCGCAAGTAAGGTGCCTTGCTCATCCTGCAACTTTAAGCCTAGGTTTTGGCGTTGCAGCGTTTGCCAGTGCTGCTGATTAAATTCGACGATTTTTTGCTTTACCGTGTCGGCAAACTCAGTGGACTCATCGTCAATTATCATTAAATTCATCATGGTTTCCTGCAAAGTGCGCGACGGGGCCCGTCTGTGAATCTCGAGTGTTAGGCATTGGTCTGGCGTTATGATTAGGGTAAACTAGCGCCTTTGTCACTGGCCATAAGTATCACAATGGAAACTTTTTACAGTCTTTATCCTGCTGTTAAGCACCTGCACTTAACCTTAATTGCCGTGAGTGTGCTGTTTTTTGTCGTTCGTTTTGTGTTGCATTTACGTCAGTCAGCACTGATGGGCAAGAAGGTCTTTAAAGTCGCTCCCCATGTGATTGACACTTTCTTGCTACTTTCTGGTTTAACTTTGTGCTTTATGATCAAGCAATATCCCTTTGTGGATCCTTGGTTGACCGAAAAGATTGGCGCTGTCGTTGCTTATATTGCCTTGGGTGTAATTGCAATAAAAGCCAACAGAAACAAACTTTTCAAAGTATTCGCCTTTCTCGGCGCTATAGGTTGGTTGGTCTACGCGGCTAAATTGGCGCATTTTAAACAAGCGGTATTATTGGGTTAATGGGTAAATACACTCTGCAAGATGGCATTTCTTTGCCCGAGTCGGCATTGGATGTAGGTGCTCACCTTGGCTTTTCAAACCTCGAAGCGGCGAAATGGGCTTGGTTTGAATTGGCTGGAGCCGTATTAAGTCATTATCTGGTAGATCAACAGCAACGCTTAAAGGCTTTGTTTCGTTGGTTTTATCAGGATTTAGGGTTCTGTGTTCGCGACAACTACTTCAGCACCGAAGCGGCGGACTTGGGCACTTGTCTTATCACTAAACAGGGTAATAGCACCACGCTGGCAACGGTATTGATGCTACTGGCCAAGCAGCTCGATTTAGAGCTCGAGGCCCTGCTATTACCGGGTAATACCGTGCTTCGCAGTAACGTTGGTGGCGTTGTTCGTTATCACGATCCGCTGACGGGCAAAGAGCTGACGAAACACCAGCTGCATGTGTTAGTGCGCGGTGAGTTGGGTAATGCGGCTGAACTTAAGCCAAGTTACTTAAAGGCGGCGTCGGTAAAGAAGCTGATTTCGCGTATGCTGCATGAGCTTAAGGCGGGGTGTATCGTGTCGCATCAATTTGAGGCGGCGATGGAATGTTGCAACTTGCTGCTACAGTGGCATCCAGATGATGTGCACTTAAATCGGGAGCGCGCCTTTATTGCCCAGCAGCTGGGGTGTATCAATGTCGCGGCGGCCGATCTGCAACACTTTGTTGATAACAGCCCGCATGATCCTGTTATCGAAATCGTCAAAATGCAGCTCAAAGAGCTCAGTGAACACGCTGAAATCTATCACTAAATCTTAAAGGAGAGTCTTATAGGCTCTCCTTGTTCCTTAAAAAACAATAATAACTGGGTGAATGGGAAGTTTGCCCACTAACTGCAAACGGCAGTTTTTAGCATAAATACAATAACAACTGTACCAAACAGGGAGAATACACATGGTAAGCACGGCATTAGTCACCAATGACGCGGTGGCGCTGGGAATATTGGCAACCATTCTGGGATTTGTGTTTTATACCAGCAGTAGTAGTCATCCATTTTGGCAAAAGTTTTACCGTTTTATTCCTGCGTTATTACTCTGCTACTTCTTGCCATCGTTGTTAAACACCTTTGGGGTGATCGATGGTCACACATCGCAGCTTTACTATGTGGCCTCGCGCTACCTATTGCCCGCCTGTTTGGTGTTATTGATTTTAAGTGTGGATTTAAAAGCCATCTTAGGACTTGGGCCTAAGGCGGTGATCATGTTTTTAACTGGGACGGTCGGTATTGTGATTGGCGGGCCGATTGCGTTGCTCGTGGTGTCCTTTATCGAGCCCTCATTAATTGGTGTTGATAGCCCTGATGCGGTGTGGCGTGGCATGACGACCCTCGCTGGGAGCTGGATTGGCGGCGGTGCGAACCAAGCCGCGATGAAAGAAATATATGAAGTGGGCGGCAATATCTTCTCAGTAATGGTGACAGTTGATGTGATTGTGGCCAATATCTGGATGGCGGTATTGTTGTTTATGGCGTCAAAGGCCAAGGAAATCGATGCCAAGACGGGTGCTGATACCACAGCAATTGAGACTTTAAAGAACAAGGTTGAGCAGTATCACGCTGAAAATGCGCGTATTCCAAGCCTGCGTGATTTGATGCTGATTGTGGCCGTTGGTTTTGGCATCACGGGCGTGGCCCATATTGCCGCCGATTTCCTCGGCCCTTATTTTGAGGCCAACTACCCTTGGACTGAGGATTACAGCTTAACCTCTAAGTTCTTCTGGTTAGTGGTGATTGTGACCACCATTGGTCTGGCCATGTCCTTTAGCCCTATGCGCCATTTAGAGGCGGCGGGGGCTTCTAAGGTGGCGTCGGCGTTCTTGTATATTTTGGTGGCGACCATTGGTTTACATATGGATGTAAGCAAGGTCCTTGATACACCATTATATTTTTTAGTGGGTATTATTTGGATGATTGTACACGCTAGCTTTATGTTATTGATTGCTAAGCTAATTAAAGCGCCATTATTTTATATGGCGGTAGGTAGTCAGGCTAACGTGGGCGGCGCGGCATCAGCGCCCGTTGTGGCTGCTGCGTTTCACCCTGCATTAGCTCCCGTCGGGGTGCTGTTGGCCGTATTTGGTTATGTGTTAGGAACGTATATGGCTTGGATTTGTGGCCAAATTTTACAGCTAGTTGCGGTATAGTCGCTCTAGTGCCAATATTCAGTTTTCCGCTGGACAGAGTCTAGTATTTGAGAGAGATGTTGCGATGAGTAATAAAATCATAAAGTTAGGTTCAATCGAAATTGCAAACGATAAACCTTTTGTGCTATTCGGTGGCATGAATGTGCTTGAGTCTCGCGATCTCGCGATGTCGATTGCTGAAACCTATGCCGAAGTGACTCAAAAACTAGGGATCCCCTATGTTTTCAAGGCATCGTTCGATAAGGCTAATCGCTCTTCTGTCAACTCTTACCGTGGTCCAGGCATGGAAGAAGGCTTAAAGATTTTTGAAGAAATCAAAAAGACCTTCAATCTGCCACTCATTACCGATGTGCATGAGCCTTACCAATGTGCGCCTGTAGCTGAAGTGGTTGATATTATTCAATTACCAGCTTTCTTAGCGCGCCAAACAGACCTTGTTGTCGCGATGGCGAAAACGGGCGCTATCATCAACGTGAAAAAGCCGCAGTTTTTAGCTCCCCACGAAATGCGCCATATCATCACTAAGTTTAATGAAGCGGGTAATGATGAAATTATCCTGTGTGAACGTGGTTCATGCTTCGGTTACAACAACCTAGTAGTAGATATGCTGGGTATGGACGAGATGAAGCAATCGGGTTATCCGGTGATTTTCGACGCCACCCACGCATTGCAACGCCCAGGTGGCCGTGCTGATTCAGCGGGAGGCCGTCGTGCTCAGGCGACTGAATTAGCCCGTAGTGGCATGGCATTAGGCTTAGCAGGTCTGTTTATCGAAGCTCACCCAGATCCAGATAACGCTAAGTGTGATGGTCCATGTGCGTTACCTTTGCACCAGTTAGAAAATTATCTGAAGCAGATGAAAGCGATGGATGATTTAGTCAAATCCTTCGAGCCAATTGATACCAGCAAGTAAAAAAAGAGAGGTTAAATTAACCTCTCAAAAATAGCTGGGGAGCTTTTGAAGTCAGGCAATAAATTGATTGCCAATAATCATGATGAATAAAGCTTGCGATGAGATGTGACGAGAGGCGATTCCCACGCCTCTCTGAACTAGTACATCTGAGCTTGAGTTACTTAGTTTCTAACGCATGTTTTGCCGCATTAGTGCCTGCAATTTTTCCAAAAATCACAGTGTCTGCAACGGCATTGCCACCTAAGCGATTATACCCATGTACACCACCTGTGACTTCGCCAGCAGCAAACAAGCCGACTAATGGTTTACTTTGAATATCGAGCACTTCAGCTTTGGTATCAATGGCGACACCACCCATAGTATGGTGGATACCAGGAGCCACTTTTACGGCATAAAAAGGCGCCTTTTCTAGTGGCAATGGCATTTGTTCGCGAGCAAACTCTTCATCTTTACCTTGTTTAAAATAACGATTGTAGTTTGAAACCGTTTTTTCTAATGAGCTTTCTTTCATGCCTGTAATTTTAGCAAGTTCAGAAACTGTATTTGCTTTTTCAAGCATATCTAAATGGTCATATCCCTGAACCATTTTAGCTTTTTTATAAAGCTCATTATCAAAGACTAACCAAGCATATTGTTCAGGCTGTTTAAGAATGGCATCGGATGCTTTATCGCGAGTCGTTAATTCACTGACAAAACGATTACCATCTTTATTAACCATAATTGCACCTACCCCTCGAACAGTTTCGGAGATTAAAATGCGGCTATCTTTTCCCACAGTTGGATGAGCTTGTACCCAATCAATATCGGTCATACTCGCTCCGATTGCTTTGGCAAGCTCAATACCATCACCAGTAGAAGTAATGTTATTAGAACTAGTCATCCCTTTAAACGTTGGACGATAAAATGCGACCATTTCCTTATTAAAACCATATCCACCGGTTGCTAGAACAACTGATTTAGCAGCAATCATATAGTGGCCAGAATGTTTTCCATGGACGACTACGCCGACAATTTTTTGGTCTTTATCAATCACAAGTTTGACAACTTTAGAATTAAGCCGAGTATCGACCCCTTCTTTTACTGAAGCTTTTCTCAATACATCAATGATATGTGGACCAACGCTTAAACCTCCTGTGGGTCTATGGGTGCGGTCAACTCTTGCGCCACCTGAGCGTTTTAAGTCATCCATGTTTGCACCTAAAGATTCTAACCATTTAATACCATCAGCAGATTGCTCAGCTAATATTTGCACTAACTTTGGATCATTGGCATAGCGACCACCTTTCATTGTGTCTTCAACAAACCATTCAATTTTATCATCCACTTTATGTTCTTTTTGCTGAGCAGTTCCTACTGCATTGTAACCGCCAGCTGCAAGCATAGAGTTACCACCACTAAATGGGCCTTTTTCGAGTAATACTACTTGCGCTCCTGCTTTTTTCGCTGCGATAGCAGCATTAAACCCTGCGCTTCCCGCTCCGACAACAATGACATCCGTCGTTTCTTTTGGACCAGCTGCAATCGCCTTGCTGATTGCATCATTGTCCCAACCTTTATCCCATGGTTCTTTAGATTGTGCACTATTAAAAGGCATCTCAAGCCCTTTAAATGAGTGGCACTCATTACAGTATAATTTGGGTTTTTCATGACCTTTATGGCAGCTTGTACAGTTAATATCACCTAAATGTGATGCGTGAGGATCTAGCTTTAGTTTAGGATTAGCCAAAGCACTGTATTCACCATGACATGATTTACATTGCTGATTTTCATAAGTTTCACTGTCAGATACTTTGCCAGGTTGAGTGTGGCAGCTCTTGCATCCTCCCATTTCTTTATGAAAAGAGGCCAGATCATTTTTGTCATTTGCAGCCCAAGATGCTGTAGAAAAGATGGAGCACAAGACAAAACTTAAAAGTGTTAACTTCATATAATTCTCCAATTATAGTTTTATTGAGGTAATCATCACTTATGATATTTTTTTATTAATTGCTAAATGGTGATGTTGCGCAATAAATTATTGTGGTTAAATAAAATTGAAATTGTTTTAAATAATTTTTAATTAATCATTTTTATATTAGAGGTGTGATTAAGGTTCAAACGGAATCTTTAACATAGAATTAGCATAATTACGTTTTTATGTTAAAGGATGAAATTTATGAAATATACCAATTGTTTTGTGCCTGTTGCTTTATTACTTTGTTCTAATCAAGCTTTATCTGAGCCCTTAGATTTTTATGGGAGATTGTGGCTTGGTGTATCAAACTCTAGTCATGGTATTTCTGGTAATGAAAAGGTTAATGGTTTTTCACTTGAGAATTTTGCCTCATACGTTGGAATTAAAGGTGATTATGATGTGCATGAAGATTTTAGTTTGATATATAAGTTCGAAGCCGGAGTTGAAAGTTTTGATAATGATGATACAAATATTTTTAAACCGCGTAACTCATATTTAGGCTTTAAGGTTAAATATGGTAGTGTCGTTTTTGGGCGAAATGATACTGTATTCAAAACTTCAGAAGGTAAAGTCGATCTATTCAATATTACATCAAGTGATATGAATATGATTATTGCAGGTAATGACCGGTTAGGTGATTTAGTCACGATCAATACTGCAAAAGTTGCAGGCATGTCTCTTGGCATTACATATGCTTTCGATGATGATTTTAATCAAAAAAATCCAATGCTTGCTGACAATCAAAACAATTATGCTGTTAGTATAGTATATGGTGATCCTTCATTTAAAAAAGGAAATAGTTATCTTTCTCTCGCCTATGCTGATGGACTAAATTTGTTAGAGGCAACAAGAGTTGTTGCTGGTGTTGCTATTTCATCTATAAAAGTGGGGGCGATATATCAGTATTCTAAATCCAGTATCTATGAAAATGTTAAAGGCAATTCATATTTATTAAGTATGAGTATTCCTGTTAATAAATATGATTTCAAGTTTCAGTACCTTAAAGATGATGCTGGTCTGGGTAAAGTTACCAAAAATGCTGGTGCAGATCTTAAAACATTAAATAATAGTGATGCGAGTCAATATTCAATTGGTGTCGATTATAATCTGATGAAGGAATTAACATTTGGTGCAGCAGTAAGCTACTTTGAAGGCGAGTACTCAGATTCAAAAGGTAATAATGAATTTGACGATACTTTGATTTCGTTTTCAACAAGATACCTTTTTTAGAACATATCAAATAAAGCGGTCTAATAGACCGCTTTATTAAAATTAGATATCAGTCATGTTAAAAAATGTATCTTTCATTTATCTTGTTCCAACTGGAGTTTATTGGGGATGTAGATGCGCATTACGTTAAGGCAGTTAATGATCTTTAAGGCTATCTGTACCGAGAGGCAGATCTCAAAAGCGGCAAAACTGATGCACATGTCAACTCCTGCAGTGAGTATGGCTCTGAAAGAATTAGAGAACTCGCTAGGATGTCGACTATTTGAAAGAGCTGGTGGTGGCTTGGAGCTAAATGCCCATGGAAAAATTATTCTGCCTTATGCTAATGAAATGCTTAGTAAGGGAAATGAATTAGAGAAGCTTTTTAATTTTGCTGAGGATGGCGTTAAAGGTTGTTTAGTGATCGGTAGTAGTAAAACGGTTGGTAACTATGTTTTATCCAGAAAGATCCCATTATTTAAAGATAAATATCCAGACGTAAAAATTAAACTCATAATAGAGAATAGTCTGGTGATTGAAAAAATGGTATCAGAGAAAGAAATCGACTTAGGTTTCATTGATGCCAAGCCTGCAAGTAGAAATCTAGTATGCGAGCAATGGATGCAAGATAAGCTTTGCATTGTAAGTGGGTGCTCACATCCTGTAGCAAAGCAAGCATGTTCTAGTCATATTTTAAGTGAACAATTGTGGGTTTTTGACCATGAGTCCTCTCTGTCACATATTAGGGCTGTTCAATTGTTAAAAAGTTTAAACGTTTATGTCAGAAATGACATTTGTATGTCTACTATTGGGGCGATTAAACGTGCAATTGGAACGGGTATAGGTTTGAGTGTTTTACCCTATGTGGCTATAAAAGAAGAGTTAGAGCGGGGGGAGTTATGTTTGATCGATTTGAAAGGATGGGATTATAAACGCACTTACTGGTCAATCCAGCGAGAGTCTGATGAACTTTCATTACAGTCTAATATTTTTTTGAATTTTTTAAATAATGCTAGTTAGAAAGTGGGTGAAATAAATGATTTCTTCAGAGTGTGGAATCGTTATATTTTTAATCTCACTTCTTGTCGTTGTGTTATATTTAAACTCTTCATCTTGTCTTTTTTTTAAACGCTTTTATAGTGTTTTTCCTGTCATGTTTATTTGCTATACCTTACCTGCTGTATTTAGTTTTTTTAATGTGGTAGATGCAAGCAGGTCAAGTGTTGATGACTATTTTAAAGCGCATTTAATTCCATTTAGTTTATTTTTGCTAATTGTGAGTACGGATTTTATTACATTAAAGTCAGTCGGTGGAAAGATTTTATTGATGTTTTTCATCGGAACTGTTGGTGTTTGTATTGGAGGGCCAATTAGTTTATGGATTGGCTCTAAATTATTTCCAGAAGAGCTTTTATGGCAAGGTGGCGATGCAGCATGGCGTGGCATGGCAACATTAATGGCGAACTGGTTGGGTGGTACAGCAAACCAACTTGTAGTCAAAGAAATTCACCAAGTTGGCGAGGCCATTTTTGCAGTAATGATGACGATAAATGTGGTTTTTTCTGGCGTATGGATGACTATTTTGTTGTTTTTGGCTAAAAAACAAAAAGCGATTGATAGAATGTTGGATGCTGATTTGAACAATTTACCTGTTTTTATTGAAGATGATATAACAAGGTTAGATGGCAAAAAGCATTTTATTGGCTGTATGTTACTCATTTCTTTTTCATTATTTATTTTTTTGTTTTGTCATTCGGTCTCCGAATTTTTATCCCTAACAGTGAACAATCGTTTTCCTTATTTATTGCATTATAACCTAGGATCAAGTTTCTTTTGGTCTATGATTTTGTCAACAATTTTAGGTATTTTACTCTCGATGACCTATGCAAGACATGTGTTTGTTAAACAAGTCAGGTTTGTTTCATTTTTTTTGCTGTACTTTATGATTATGAATATTGGATTAAATATTGAGTTTGCTTCATTTCAATCCATATTCTACTATTTTATTATTGGGTTGATTTGGTTTTTTACTCATATAATTATTCTACTATTATTTTGTTTGTATTTTAAACTGCCCATATTGTATTTTGCTATTGCAAGTCAGTGTAATATTGGGGGCGCAGCTTCAGCGCCTGTTGTCGCGAGTGCTTTCCATCCTAAATTAGGATCTATCGCGGTTTTAATGGCTGTGTTGGGTTATACATGGGCGTCATTTATTGCATCAATTATTGGCTCTTTCATGCAATTTATACATCCATAATTAATATTCAAATTATTATGTATATTTTATATTCGTTTTTATAGCGATTATTTTATCGATGACCATACTAGCGTATGATCTCAAAAGCATTTATCAGTCTTTGTGTCGTGTCTAATGTTTCCATGTGGGGTATGATGCTTGTCTTATCTTTTGCGTCGAAGCAAGAGAACATGCTTTGGTGGAAATAGGTTTATGTGGATTTTGTTTACCTTGCTCGCTGCGTTTATGCAGGCGTGGCGCAATGCCTTTCAGAGCCAACTGAGTAAAGAGGTTAAGGTCGCGGGCGTCACCTTAGCGCGGTTTATTTGGGCAGGCCCAATTGCGGCCTTGTATCTTGCACTATTATATCTTTGGAATAATGTCGGCTTACCACATTTTACGGCGGAATTTTTCGGCTTTATTATCGGCGCATCCATGATGCAGATCCTTGCTACCGGCCTGATGGTTAAGCTATTCCAGCAGCAAAACTTTGCTATTGGTGCCGGGCTTGCTAAGAGTGAGGCAATAGTCGCGGCAATCTTAGGAACATTGTTCTTTGGAACCCATTTATCCTTACTCGGCTGGGCTGGGGTTATCTTGGGCGGTATCGCTGTATTTTTGCTGAGTGCTAAGCAGGGGCTTAGGCAGCTCTCCCTTAGTACCGTCATACTGGGCATTGCCAGTGGCAGCGCCTTTGCGCTGACTTCGCTTTGGGTGCGAGAAGCTAGTTTGAGGTTAGATGTCGGTTTTCCTCATAGTGCGGCTTGGGTGTTGTTGTTGGTGATTAGCCTGCAAACAATCGTGCTAGCCAGTTATTTGGTTTTAAAGGATAAAGAAACATTAATCGGCCTGTTACAACGGCCTAAGTTAACCTTGCTGACCAGTACTACAAGTTGTTTTGGATCTATTGGTTGGTTCAGTGCGATGTCGTTACAAACTGTCCCTTATGTGAAAACCTTAGGCCAAGTGGAAATCTTTTTTATGATGTTGATTTCCGCATTCTGGTTAAAGGAACGCGTAAAAATAAAAGAAATGCTTGGTCTAGCACTCATTGCAGTTGCTGCCATACTCGTGATGTGGGGATGAGTATTTGAGCTGTTTTATATTTATCATATGCAACGCAATGTTTAACCAAGATAAATCGCTATAGCGGCAACAAGATAAGGATTCCGGATGCAGAATCGTATTAACAGCCTGTCGTCACTTTTACGCTTATTCATCTCTCAGTACGATCTTTCAGGCAAGCATTTATTCATTATGTTGTCTGTTCCTGTTGTCTTGGCTATCGCATCCAGTTTTATGGTGACGAGTTATTTGGTTGAGAAAAAGGTGCATGAAGTTGGTGAGTTTAATCTCAAACGGCTTGAGGATTTATTAAGCCAGTCTGAGTCAATTGGCCAGTATGCCATCACTCTTAGTCAAGGTGATTGTAGTGACCTGAATGAGTATATGAAGTTTAAGCCCTATTATCGTGGTGTACTGCTTTTTAATGCTCATGGTTTTTATTGTTCATCCACAAATGGTGAAATTGATTTTCCACTGAACACACTCTTGCCTGAACCGACCCTAAAAGAGCCTACTTATTTTATTGTTCCTGAAACGCCTGCGCGTTTAGGTGTCCCTGCCATCATTGTTATTGCTACGCAGGCCAACCAAACGAGTGGAGCGGTTGTGATTATTGAAGGGCAATATTTTATCGACAGCTTTATTCAGCCAGAGGTGTTTCCTCGTCCTGTGCTGAATGTGGTGTTGGGGTTGAAGGGCGCGACATTACCGACTGTGCCACAGTTTGGAGATGGGAAAGTTGTTGCCGTAAAGGCTGATAATTCGGAATTGGTGATCCTACTTGAGGTCTCGCAAGCGTTTTTTTGGTACTTCTTCTGGATATCTTTTGGGCTATCGCTCCCCGTTTTTTTGGCATTTACTTGGTTAGTCGGTTTACATCTTTGGCGTAAAAAAAACCGCTATTCACTGGCTGACGATATTAGAAGCGGGATCGAAAATAAAGAATTTTTCCTTGTATACCAACCTATTATTTGTACTGAAGACGGTAAGGCTAAAGGGGTTGAGGCATTAGTACGGTGGCTACATCCGCAAATGGGCTTGGTGCGGCCAGATCTATTTATTCCCATCGCGGAGCAGAGCCAACTGATCGTGCCGCTAACTAATTATATTTTTGAACGCGCTTTAGCCGATTTTAGTTTGTTTTCCGTGCAGCCAGGGTTTCGAATTGGCTTTAACGTAGCACCTGAGCATTTTATTCAAAGTGATATTGAAGCTAAATTTCGCTATTTAAAGGATGCTTTTTCTCAAATTGGTGTTCAACCTTTGATTGAGATTACCGAGCGGCAGCTATTAACGGCGGATATGTGCGAGCGAATTACAGCATTGCGTGAGCTTGGCATTTTAGTCGCTATTGATGATTTTGGCACCGGACAGACGACCTTATCGCTGCTGCAAACCTTTACCTTGGACTACCTTAAAATAGATAAGTGCTTTATCGATACCATAGGCCAAGATTCGGTCACTTCCCATGTGCTCGATACTATTATCGAACTCTGCCATAAAATGAATTATGTCGCTGTAGCAGAAGGGGTAGAAACACAGGAACAGGCGGATTATTTAATCAGTCGTGATGTGCATTTTCTGCAAGGATATTTATTCGCTAAACCGATGAAATTAGATGAGCTTGCCCTTTGGCTGAAGAAACGCAACTAACAACAACCGTCAGGATAGGTATCCTGACGGTTATAGGTTTTGCGCAGAGGTTGATGTGCTTAGAGGCTGTAACCCGTTTCTTCATGTTCAGAAAGATCGAGCCCATTCACTTCTTGCTCACTGCTGACACGCAGTCCTCCAAGGAGTTTGCTAATAACGATAAACAAGAGCCAAGTCACTACTGCGGTATAACTAAAGGTCGCCGCGATACCAATCATTTGGACGCCGAGTTGGTCAATCATAGTGTCGTTAACAGTGGCAAAACCATAGCCGCTAAAGATCCCAAGTTGAGTCGAACTAAAAACGCCTGCGAGCAACGTACCGAGGATGCCGCCTACACCATGGACAGGAAATACATCGAGAGAGTCGTCAATCTTCAATTTTTGTTTAATGTAAACCGTTGAAAAGAAACAGACCACCCCGCCAAGAAAACCAATCACTAAGGCTCCAGTTGGGCCAACATAACCCGATGCAGGCGTGATTGTTCCCAAACCCGCCACCATACCTGTAACGATACCAAGTGCGCTGGCTTTACCAAATTTATACCATTCAATCCCAGCCCAAGTGATGGCACCCATCGACGCCGCCAAATGGGTCGCGAGTATCGCCATTGCCGCTGTACCATTGGCGCCTAAGGCGCTGCCGCCATTAAAGCCAAACCAGCCCACCCACAGCATGCCCGCACCTGTGACAGTCATGGTCAAGTTGTGGGGCATAATCGCTGAGTTTAAAAATCCCCTGCGTGGGCCAAGTACTTTTGCCGCAACCAGTGCCGCTACCCCTGCGGTAATGTGTACGACTGTGCCGCCGGCAAAGTCATAGAGCCCAAGCTTGGCTAACCAGCCGCCACCCCATACCCAGTGGGTGATAGGTGCATAGACTAACAGCAGCCAAGTGCTTGAGAATATGAGTACCGCAGAAAATTTCATTCGCTCAGCAAAGCCGCCGATAATCAGCGCTGGCGTGATAATGGCGAAGGTCATTTGGAATAGCATAAACAAAGGTTCGGGAATGTCACCGCTCATACTCTCACGACCAATGCTGGCTAAAAATGCTTTATTTAGCCCACCGATAAAACCATTGCCTGTATCGAAGGCGATAGAGTAACCCACGACAAACCAGAGTATTGAGGCAATAGCAGCAATCGAAAAACACTGCATTAAAATGGAGAGCACGTTTTTGCTACGCACCAGTCCACCGTAAAACAATGCCAGTCCAGGGAGCGTCATCAGTAATACTAAGGCTGATGAACTTAAAATCCACGCGGTGTTGGCACCACTTAACTGCACCTCATCGGCGAATACTGGAGCTGTAAAGCTACTCGCGATGAGGATAAGTAACGCTTGATAACTGCACTTAGATTTTGGATTGATCATATGGCATCGCTCCCTTCTTCAGAGGTGCGAACGCGGATCACTTGTTCGAGCGGAGTGACAAAAATTTTACCGTCACCGACTTTGCCTGTGCGAGCTGCTTGGATGATGGCTTCGATTACAGCTTCTTCAAGCTCTGAGTGGATCGCGATTTCAAGCTTCATTTTGGGAAGAAAGTCGACAGCATATTCGGCGCCGCGATAGAGCTCTGTGTGCCCCTTTTGCCGGCCAAAACCCCTCACTTCAGTCACTGTCATGCCGTGGACGCCCAGTTGAGTCAGCGCTTCACGTACATCATCAATTTTGAAAGGTTTAATAATTGCGGTGATGAGTTTCAACTTTATTCTCCAACGAACATCAGGCATCAGTTCATCGGATATAGCAGGAATTAGGCCACAACAATAAACGTTTTATTATCATTATGTTAATAGTGTGGTGCACCCAAATAAATCTTATTTTTGCTGCAAAATAGTGCAAAAATAGATGAGCGCACCCTGACTTGGTGCGCGCCCTTGGTGCGTTAAATGTAAAAAAGCCAATTAGGGTGCATTTAAACACTGTTAAGTATTATCGAGAATGATTTTCTACGGCAGGCTTATATTAAATCTATTTAAAATCAATTGAATATATGATTATCGTGGTAACGTTATTGCCGAAAGCTGTTTAATAGCGCTGACCATCTTGGCATTAGTTGCTGCACTTAAACTGTGCGCGTTGGCGCGGTCACAAATATAGCCATTAATTTGGTCTATCTCGGTGAGTCTGTGGTTTGCAACATCTTGGTGCATCGATGAGAAGTTTGCGGCAGTGAGTTCAATCACTCGATAGACGCGCTCCTCTAAGAAGTGCCTGTCGAGCTCAATCCCATCATGTGCGGCAACGTCGACTAATTCATCTAGGATACTAGCAATGGTTTCACTAAACTCAGCTTGAGCCAAAGCGCCGTTGGGGCATTGATGCAGCGCCGTAAGAGGATTGATTGCGGCGTTTACGGCCAGTTTTTGCCAAAGACAGGGGATAATCGCCTCAACCCACTCACTGTTTGGGATGGCATGTAATAGGTTATCTCTAAGCGTTTGTGGTAGCGCCGGGCCAGTAAAATGACCCAACTGGGTTAAGCCTTGGCCGGTTTGCTTAACTTGCCAACATGACTGACGTAATACGCCCTGCGAGGTAGTGCCTAAGCTTAGGCCGCGGCCATTTAACATTGGTGCGAGCGCGAGGTGTGGCCCCATACCATTATGTAATAATAGGATATGACATTGTGGCGATAACTTGTTGAGTAAAGGACCTATCGCATCAATGACTTGATAAGCTTTTACGCACACAATCAACAGTTGTACTTGCTGTAAGTGGGCTTTGTCGGCGCTAAGCAGCGGGACTCGATAGGACACAGAGTCAGTAACGGCATCGCTTGGGGACAAAGGGCTAAATACCAAGTCTTGCCAATCAGTTGCTTCAAGGTTTGATACCGAGGAGTCCCGTGCAATTAAGCCTACCGCTAATCCCGCCGAATGCAGTTGATGGCAAATCAATTGCCCTACAGCACCTGCGCCTAAAATCGCGATGTTAGTGACTTGAGACTCTATAGCTAATGGCACATCTTGGCCTAACATTATTCTTCCTTGAGTTGTGCGGCACTAACATATTTTCGATAGGCCCAAAGACAAAAATAAAACAAGGCAATACCCGCAAAATCAGCCAACACATCACCTATTGAAGCGCTGCGATAGGGTAGGCGGGATTGCACAATCTCAATTAACATCGCGTAAGTTGCAAGTACCAGTGAGAGCCAATACCACTTAGGACGAAAGGCGAGATAGGTCAGATACGAGAGGCAGAAAAAGCTTCCAAGATGGCCTACTTTATCGATATGGGGGATGCTTTGCGAATAGGTTGGTCTGGAGAACACCAGATAACTGATCACGACAAAGGCTACGGCTAAAGCCAGTTTGAATAGGGTGTGTTTAGTTATCACAAATACAATTTGATTATCTTAGTGTGACGCCATAATAGGAAAATGTGTCGCCAAAGTCATCCCTAAGCCGAGTTTTATCTTGCTGGGACAAAGTTAACCTTCAACTTGGGGGAGGGAGTCGGTAAACTATGGGTATTTACAATCACCTAAGGGGCGGCAACTATGCCTTCATTTGATATTGTGTCTGAAGTTGACGAGGTTGAGTTACGTAACGCGGTCGAAAACTCTCGCCGTGAGCTCAGCGGCCGATTTGATTTTCGCGGTAAAGATGCAAGCATCGATTACAAAGATCATGTGGTGACGCTCACCGCAGAAGACGATTTCCAGTGCAAACAGTTAGTGGATATTTTACGTTCCCAATTGAGCAAGCGTAATGTTGAGCCTTCGACTATGGATGTCGACGAAAAGTCAGTTCACAGTGGCAAGACTTTCTCCCTGAAAGTGCGCTTTAAGCAGGGCATCGAGACGGATATCGCCAAGAAAATCGTTAAGATGGTCAAAGATAGCAAAATTAAAGTGCAATCGCAGATCCAAGGCGACACAGTGCGTGTGACGGGCAAAGCCCGCGATGATTTACAAGCTGTGATGGCGTTAGTGCGTCAAGCAGATCTTGGTCAGCCTTTCCAGTTCAATAACTTCCGCGATTAATCATGAAAATTGGCTTGAGTTCGCGTTAAGCTAACTTAAGCGTGGAAAATACAGTAAGCCCCAAACCTTTACGGTTTGGGGCTTTTTTATATCTGATTATTCTTGGTCTGGTTTGTTACTGACGTGGGGGGCGTATTTATTCACTAAATGAATAAGTAACAACACAGGAAAGCCTATCACACTGGCAGCGACAAAGAAGTTCACATAACCAAATGCGTCGACATAGGCGCCCGAGAAACCCGCAATAAACTTAGGGAAGAGCAGCATAATCGAAGAGAGCAGGGCGTATTGGGTTGCGCTATAGCCGCTGCTGGTGAGGCTTGATAAATAGGCGATAAAGGCCGCGGTGGCAATCCCCGCACTGAAGTTATCCACCGAAATGGCAAAGGTTAAAAAGCTGACGTTATAACCAATGACCGCTTGCCAAGCAAAGAGCAAATTAGTGACAGCAACCAACAGCGCGCCAAGAAATAATATCTTCATGGTACCGAAGCGGGCTAACAGGACTCCGCCAAAGGCTGCGCCAACCAAGGTCATGATAAGGCCATAGATTTTACTTAAATAGGCAATTTCTTCCTTAGTGAATCCCATGTCCACATAAAACACGTTGGCCATAATCCCCATCACAATATCCGAGATGCGATAGCAGGAAATCAGCAATAAAATCAAGATAGCACTACGGCCATAGCGTTTAAAAAAGTCGATAAAGGGCAGGATGCTGGCGGTATAAATCCACGAGAGACTCGCAGCTATAGGTTTAGGGTAACGCTCGCTTAAGCGTTGTTTGACCGCTAATTCGGTCTCATCGGCGGCGCGGGTATCGACCTGTGGCTCTTGGCTAAAGAGCGTAGTCAAAACCCCAATAAACATCAGTCCAGCCATGACTAAATAGGAAGTTTGCCAAGCGATTAAGTTATATTCGGTATTACCTGGCTCAACCCAAGCTGCGATGGTCAGCGCGCCTGCGGTCGCCACAATCATGGCGCTGCGATAACCCACCTGATAGGCCGCCGCTAAGGCTGCTTGCATTTTTTCGGGAGCCGATTCAATGCGAAAGGCGTCAATCACGATATCTTGGGTCGCAGACGCAAATGCAACCATTAATGCAAACAAAGCTAAGCGTTCGAGATCTTTAACGGGATCACTAAAAGACATCCCCAAAATTGCACCGACCAGTAATAACTGGGCGAACAACATCCAGCCGCGTCGCCGGCCCAAAAAGCGCGTCAGTAAAGGGAGTGATAATCTATCTACTAACGGTGACCAGGCCCATTTGAAGGCATAGGCTAAGGCTATCCAACTGAAATAACCGATAGAGGTGCGATCGACACCTGCTTCCCGTAACCAAAATGACAAGGTTGAAAAGACTAGCATTAATGGTAGGCCAGCAGAAAAACCGAGTAATAGCAGGATCAAAACGCGTTTATGGTAATAAACACTCAAGGAATCTAAGGTGCGACGAGTAAAACTGGGTACGGACATATGTATTAGCCGAAGAGTCGAATCCGCCTAGCTTACGGGTAAGATGTGGTTAGGTTCAAGGGGCAAGGTATCTCCTTTTGATACTCAGAGCGATTTTGTTTGCAAAAGCTAAAAATAAAAAGACTCAGCAAGCTGAGTCTTTTAAGAAGGGATTGTTCAAGGTCGGATACCGATACAACCCGAGGGCATTTGGCCTCCCAAACAGAGGAAGTCACAGCAAGCATGCAACTGCTGACACAGGTACTTATTGCCGCGGATCATCCAGTCTGGCCACTTACTAAAGCTATGGAGCAAGTGCCAAAACACGGTTTCCATTTCTGTTTGCGCTTCACTTGTTGGAATGAGTTGTTGCCATTCTTCAAGTGTGTCCCATAAATAGAGCTGGATCTCGCAGAAATCGAGTTCATCACTCAAAAATGCTTTCCCATATACTGCAAGTTGGGGCGCTTTATTATCGATAAATTCTTCAATCGTCACCCTTGCCTCCTTTCTTTCTGCTTGTACAGTATAGATGGAGGATTAGGGCTTTTGCTCAAATTTTTTTCGATTATTTTTTGGGGAGTAATTTAGCTGTTTTCAATATGATAGGAGTTACTGGCACATCGGGCCAATTCAGTTTGGCATTAGTCGTGGTCTCTACCACAGCCATGGCTTCGAGGACTTGCTTACCTTCGATCACTTCACCAAATACCGCATATCCCCAACGACGTTTTGATGGGTCAAGCTTTGTATTGTCCGCAACATTAAAATAAAACTGGCGGGTGGCAGAATGGGGCTCGTTATCGCGCGCCATGGCGATGGTGCCCATGCTATTTGATAAACCATTACCCGACTCGTTGACTATCGGCTTGCCCGCTGGCAACTCTTCTAATTGTGGATTCAGCCCACCGCCTTGCACCACAAAGTCACTGATCACGCGATGGAAAATCGTATTGTTGTACTCGCCTTTGACCACATAGGTGAGGAAGTTATCAACCGTAATCGGCGCGCGAGTTCTATCGAGTTCGACGACAATCTTACCTAAACTCGTATCAAACTCGACCTGGGGATACAAGCTATCGGGTTGAATGTCGATTGCCGCCCAGCTGCTATAACTTGCACAGAGAACTAAAAGTGCGGATATCCAACGAAACATCATTCTTTCCTTAATCATTATAAACTTGCGCAATTATTGTTGTAGAAACTGGTTTAACTCTGGGTCATTTAGAATCTCCCCTGTGAGTTGACCGAGGAGCTTATTCATATCCATTTCTAAGGTGGCAAAGTCAGGAGTTAATGGGCCTTTTAAGACCCCCTTGGCTTTATAGCGTTTGACCAATTCTTGATTGGAATTACGTGCTTGGACTGCGATACGGACGCTGTGTTTGGCTTCGTAGCCAAAGGTCTTTTTGGTGACATCCATCTGTAATTCTTCTAATTGAATTTGAACAGAGTTGGTTGCACTGGGATCGATTTGGTATCCCGCTTGAGTGAAACCGTTACGAAATACTTCGTCGAGCAATAACTTAGGGGGCTCGCTTGGGCCGACTAAACGGGTTTTGGTGCCTTCTTCCATAAAACGCGCAACGTATTCGGCGTTACGAGTGTCGATTGTGTCTAGTGAGATTTGCAGCGGTCTTGAAGTCTGTTGGCTAATATCTGGAACCTGTGGACTAAATGCCATATGAGTCGGATTTTGGCTCGCGCAGCCTACAAAAAGTAAAGGAAAAGTCAGCGTCAATAATAACCGTTTCATGTGGAATCTCATGCTAGTAAAAAGTGGTTACAGCATACCAGAAATCATCTCTGTTGCCACAATGCATAGGTGTTCAGTTTTTGTACAGGGTTGGGGGCTATGATATGACTACCTTATAATAATGGAATATTAACAATATGAAGTACTTAAAAATAAATGTTTGCGTGTTATTTCTCGCTTTATGTGCTGGTTTTGCTGGTAATGCCAATGCCACCGATTCACCCCATGTGTTAGGCGGCAGCTTAGGCTATGGTTCCCAAGAGTTTGAAACTAAAAGCGGTAAATATGATGCGGGTGATACATTTACTGGCGACTTGTATTACCGCTATATGCTCAACGAGCATTTTGGATTTGAAGCGGGATATTTAGCGGGCTCTGGTGGCGTGGCGAGTGCGCTTGTTAGTGCGATCAGTGATATAAAAGACTTAGATTACCAAGGCGTGAGAGCTACTGCTTACGGTGAGTATGCTCTGTCTCGTGGTAATAGTCTGTATGCCAAACTTGGTGCAGCCTACACTAAAGTGAGTTATGAGTTTGAAAAGCAGGAGATGGATTCGGACGATGTGGGCTTTTACGGCGCTATCGGTTGGCAATATCGTTTTCGCTCGGGCTTTGGGCTAAACCTCGAATACCAATATGTGCCGATGAAAGAGTTAGAGTTGCAAGGGGTAAACTTTGGTATCAGCTATCGTTTTTAACGGCTAAGGTGTTCCACTGGATTCGTCAATATTTGATTAAGTGGGTTTGTCTCAACTAAGCGCCTTTGGGCGCTTTTTTAATGGTTTTTTGAGGAAACTAAACCGAACTCCTCTCGGTAACAAAATCACAACAATTTGAGCTTGCACTCTTTTAATGCAATGAATGACAGGTTAGAGTAAAAATTCAACATTAAATAAGAGAGCATAAATGCTCCCTCGAGTGCAAAAGCAAAGGCGAAGTTATGTCTAGGATTATCACCCAAATCGCCCCCGACAGTTTGATCAATGCCAAAGGTCAGCCACATTTTGGTCATTTCGACGGTATAGTCAGTCGCTTAGGTTTAGCGGATTTTGCCTATTTCGATACTATGGATAAGCCCGCATCGGCTTGGGCGAAACGGTTTGACTATAAGCAGTTCCAATTTATTTCTATCGTTACGCCCCGTTATATTATTGGTGTTGCGCTCGCGGATATCGCCTACCTTGGCAGTGGATTTTGTTATTTATATGATATTAAAAACAATAGGTTAACTCAGTATGACTGGCTAAAACCCCTTGGGTTTGGCTACCGGATGACGCCTTCTCCAGCCAATGGCACGGCAACCATTGGCGGCAAAGGTAAGCGCATAACCTTTAAAATCCAAGAGGGGAGTTGGCATTTAGTCATTGATACTAAAAGCATTCAAGCCGATTTAACCTTACATGCATTGCCTTTAAGTTTACCTATGGCCATGTGTAGCCCCACGGGATACAACGGCTGGACCTATACCCAAAAACACAATGGTTTGTCGGTCAAAGGACAACTCACCATAGACCATGAACCGCAGCCATTAAATTTCGCCCTCGCAGGCTATGATTTTTCCGCGGGATTTATGCGCCGAGATACCAGTTGGCGTTGGGCATCGCTGAGTGCGCAAATTGACGACGGAGTGATTGGATTAAATCTTGCTGCGGGCGTGAATGAAACTGGTGCTAATGAAAATGTGTTTTGGATCAATGGTGAGCGGCATTTACTCGGACCAGTACAATTTGAATTTGACCGTCATGGCCAGCAGGGCACAGATCTCTGGCGTATTCATAGTCACGATGGCCGTGTCGATTTAGAGTTTACCGCGAGAAATTGCCGTAGTGAGAAACGCAATTTTATCTTGCTGAAGAGTAACTTCCGTCAATATCTGGGGCTTTTTAGCGGTTTTATCATTGACAATCAGGGGCGGAAATTCCAACTCAACAATGTATTGGGATTAACCGAGGATCATTACGCTCGCTGGTAGAACATAGGCAAATTTACGCTTTAATACAATAATAACAATAGGATAAAGGTATATGGATATCGCAGCGTTAATTAATCATCCCGAAGTACTGTTACTGGTACTTGCCCCGCTGTTTTTTGTCTGCATGTTGCTGGAATGGTACTTAGGTGACAGAAGACAGAAACTGCCCGTTAGCGCCCGTTACTATCCAAAGGAAGTGTTGTGTAATTTTAGCCTCGCCGCCATGCACCAAGGAATGGATATTTTGGCGGGCTTGCTGATCGCTAAATTGTATCTTGCGGTATTTGGTTGGAAATTATTCGATATTCAAATGGGGCCATTCAGCTTTGTGCTGCTGATGATTGCCCAAGATTTTTGCTATTACTGGTTCCATCGTGCGAGCCATAGAGTGCGTTGGATGTGGGCGGCCCACGTGGTGCACCATAGTTCGGAGAATATGAATTTTAGCACCGCGTTTCGCCAGAGTTTGATGTATCCCTTCGCTGGTATGTGGGTGTTTTGGTTGCCGTTGGTAATTTTGGGTTTCGACCCTAATTGGGTGGTTTTTGTGGTGCTGCTCAATTTGGGATTACAGTTTTTTGTGCACACCCAAGCGGTGAGAAAACTCGGCCCATTGGAATGGCTGTTTAATACGCCTTCCCACCACAGGGTGCACCATGGGCGTAATCCGCAATATATCGATAAAAATTATGCCGGTATCTTGATTATCTGGGACAAACTTTTCGGTACCTTTGTTCCTGAAGAGGAAACCGTGATTTACGGCATCACTAAACCCGTCAACAGTTTTAATCCAATCAAAGTGACCTTTAGCGAATGGCGCGATATGTTTAGTGATGTCACGACTAAGGGGCTGGGCTTTTCAGAGCGGCTTAAGCTGTTATTCGCCCCTCCTGCCAGTCAGCAAAAAGATAAGTGAGTTGCTTAAATTCAGGAATCATCCATCTTCAAATAGTGCAAATGGGTAATTGGAGTCAGATCTTAACCTTGCTAGCCTACTTTTCTTTTTTTGCAAATTAATCGCTGAAAAAATATACAGAATCACGCTTTGGTGGTAATTTTTTGTACAAGTGATTCATCTGAGTAGGTTGTCGTATGGTTGATGAGCCGCATTTAACCTTAGAGGAATTAGCTTGTTTTAGAGAGCTATTTTCCCCCAATCGCATAACCCATAGCACTGAGGACGCTCATCCTGAGCCTTTGGTTAACCATGTATTAACGGTCAAAACCGAGGTGCCACAGGCGCTTGCCTCGCTATTGGGTAAGGCCAAGTTGACCCTATTGGCTGAAGTCGGCTCCTATAAGCTCTGGTTTCCCCTTGAGATGCGTCTCGATGATTTTGGCCAATTACAGCCAACTCTTGGGGTGCCTGAAGTGTTAGACGCAAAAGGGGCTGAGCGGAGTTGGCGTTTGACTCAGCCTGAAGATGTGTGGATCTTCGACCAAGATCAGGGCGAACAATGGTCTGTGGTGTCTTTATCGAGTTCTGGCATGGCGATTCGTGCTAAATCGTCACAACAGTTTGAACAGTTGGTCGATAGCCAAGAACTGCAATTACAGTTGCCCGAGGGTGAAACCATGCGGGTTAAAATCGAGCCTATCCGCCATGAAGAGGGACTGGCGATTGTCAGATTTCAGGCCGAAGCCGAAGAGCGAGAAGCCCTACGTCAATTCCTCTTTAATCGTCACCGCAGTCAATATCCCAAGCTCTATGCCAGCTTGCGCGGATAAGTGAGCCTAGTGGCATAATTCTGTTAGTTAAACTTCAGCCAATTGTTAAAATTTATTCCGTTCTCAGGATCTTTGCCGAAGATGTGGCTTTTCCGAGCTCCTAACCTGCCAATCTGCTGTGCTATGGATTAGAATAGCCTTGAATTCAAAAACATCAGAGCGAGCGGTATGCACGTACATATTTTAGGAATTTGTGGAACCTTCATGGGTGGCCTAGCACTCTTGGCTAGGGCAAAAGGGCACAGAGTGACAGGCTCGGATGCCAACGTCTATCCACCGATGAGTACGCAGCTTGAAGAGCAAGGTATTGAACTTATTCAAGGTTTTGATCCAAGTCAGTTAGGTGAAGCGGGCAGTTATCCCGATCTTGTGGTGATTGGTAATGCCATGAGCCGAGGTAATCCTTGTGTCGAAGCGGTATTAAACCTTGGGATCCCTTACACCTCTGGACCACAGTTTTTAGCCGATCATATTCTGCCTGAGCGTTGGGTATTAGCCGTATCTGGTACCCATGGAAAAACCTCCACTTCAAGCATGCTGGCGTGGATCTTAGAGGACTGTGGTTATCAACCCGGTTTCTTGATTGGCGGCGTGCCACAAAACTTTGGCGTGTCGGCCCGTTTAGGGGAATCGGCATTTTTTGTGGTCGAAGCCGATGAATACGACAGCGCCTTCTTCGATAAGCGTTCTAAATTTGTGCATTATCATCCCCGTACGCTGGTGATTAATAACCTCGAATTTGACCATGCTGATATTTTTGCCGATTTAGCGGCGATCCAAAAACAGTTCCATCATTTGATCCGAACTGTGCCAGGACAAGGCAAAGTGATTTGGCCAGCCGATTCCCACGCGGTAAAGCAAACCATTGATATGGGCTGCTGGAGCGAACAAGAGACCTTCCATACCACTGATGCGACTAAAGGTTGGCATGCTAAGGCCTTAAGTGATGATTGCCATGAGTTTGAAGTCTTCTTCGACGGCGAATCACAAGGCGTGCTCGAATGGACGCTGATTGGTCAGCACAATATTGAAAACGCTATGATGGCGATTGCAGCCGCGCGCCATGTTGGGGTTAAACCGAGTGCTGCGATTGATGCATTAACCCGCTTTGTACCGCCGAAACGTCGCCTAGAGTTGTTGGGCACTGTCCACGGCGTCAGCGTATACGATGATTTTGCCCACCATCCAACGGCGATAGCGACCACCATTAAGGGCATGCGTGCCAAAGTCGGGCAGACCAAAATCACTATCGTATTAGAGCCGCGCTCGAACACGATGAAGAGTGGAGTGCATAAAGACACTTTGGCCCATTCAATGCTGCAAGCGGACGAAGCCTTTTTATATCAAGCCGATACTATCGATTGGAATATGAAAGAGGCGATGGAAGCAGCGGTGATCCCTGTGACTGTCCTACATCAAATTGATGATGTTGTCGCTAAAGTGGCTGCCTCGGCAAAAGCGGGTGACACTATCGTGGTGATGAGTAACGGTGGTTTTGGCGGATTACATAAGAAACTGTTGGCGGCGCTTGAAGTCAGCCCTCAGTTTGTTCAGCAGGCGGACTAATATGGCCTATGCCAAATCAGATAAAGCCATTAGCTTAGCCTGGACAGGGGCCTCGGGCGCGCCCTATGGTTTGAAGTTATTAGAATGCTTATTAGCCTCGGGCTACCAAGTTTTTTTAATGATCTCAAGCGCTGCACGTGTGGTGCTGGCGACTGAACATGGCTTGCAACTCAGTGCTAACAGCGATAAAGCTAAGGCGCAATTGTTAGAGGTGCTTGCAGAAAAGAATGCAACTTTATCTGGCGAGTTAGTGGTATTAGGCAAGGATGAGTGGTTTTCGCCGCCAGCCTCAGGCAGTGCTGCACCCAAACAAATGGTGATTTGTCCTTGCTCAACGGGGACACTGGCAGCTGTTGCGACGGGAATGAGCAATAATTTGCTCGAACGCGCAGCGGATGTGGTGTTAAAAGAACGTGGTCAACTGATCCTCGTTCCGCGGGAAACTCCCTTTAATGCCATACACTTAGAGCATATGCTCAACCTATCGCGCTTAGGTGTCACTATTATGCCTGCGGCGCCTGGCTTTTATCACAATCCCAAATCGGTTGAAGATCTGGTAGACTTCATGGTCGCTCGAATCCTCGATCATTTGGGCGTTGACCATGCATTAACGAGTCGTTGGGGTTATGACAAACACTCCCCCTACTGACATCGACAATTGAGACTGATATGAAACACACCACCGAAGTGATGATCTCCGCTGAAGAGATTAGCCAAAAATTGGATCAAATGGCTGAGCAAATCAATGCCCACTATGCCAACAGCGAGCGTTTGCTGATGGTGGGATTATTAAAAGGCTCAGTCGTATTTATGGCTGATCTGTGCCGCCGTATTAAAGGCCATGTTGAAATCGATTTTATGTCGGTTTCGAGTTATGGCAATTCCATGACCAGCTCACGGGATGTGAAAGTGCTGAAGGATGTGCAATCGGATATCGCGGGCCGCGACGTGCTGATTGTGGAAGACTTGATTGACTCGGGCAACACCTTAAACAAAGTGCGCGAAATGCTGTTATTGCGTGAGCCAAAGAGCTTAGCCCTGTGCACTCTGTTGGATAAACCCGAGCGCCGCGAAGTGGATGTCAAAGTCGACTTTATCGGTTTTACTATCCCAGATGAGTTTATTGTGGGTTACGGCATCGATTATGCTGAGCAATATCGCAACTTGCCTTATATCGCTAAAGTGGTGCCGCTCGAATAAGCCCAGATGCGTTATGACTCAAACTCCCGCCTAGGCGGGAGTTTTGTTTTGTGCCGAAAGTTGGCGACGCAAATGTTGTTTGGGGTCACGTATCCGCGTTTGGTGATCTATTAGTTATTTTTAATAAATTAATCTGTATTGATTCAATCAACTAGAGCCATAATTCGTTTTTATACAGCCTAGTGTGTTGCATTTGCTGTTTTCGACACCATCTTATTGTTTTGTTCATTCTTTCAGGATCAGGTAGCACTATGGCCAATCATGCCCATGCTCTCGTACTCGAGGGGCTAAAAAAAACCTACAAAGGCGGCGTAGAAGCGGTAAAGGGCATTAGCCTTACCGTTGAACAGGGAGACTTTTTTGCACTGTTAGGCCCTAACGGCGCGGGTAAGTCGACTACCATTGGGATTATCAGCTCCTTAGTGCAGAAAACTGCTGGCTCTGTGCAGGTTTTTGATTTTGATATCGATAAGCAACTCGAGGAAGCCAAGCTGTGCATAGGTTTAGTGCCACAGGAATTTAACTTCAACCAGTTTGAAACTGTGCTGCAAATTGTGGTGAATCAGGCGGGTTATTATGGCGTACCTAAGGCCGTGGCTCTTGAGCGAGCCCAAAAATACTTAAGCCAGCTTGATTTGTGGGAGAAGCGTAATAGTCAGTCCCGCACCTTGTCGGGGGGGATGAAGCGGCGGTTAATGATTGCCCGCGCCCTGATGCACGAACCTAAGTTACTGATCTTAGATGAACCAACTGCGGGGGTCGATATTGAGCTACGACGCTCAATGTGGGAATTCCTCAAGCAAATTAATCAGCAGGGTGTGACTATCATACTGACCACCCACTATCTTGAAGAAGCTGAAATGTTGTGCCGCAATATCGGCATTATCGATAAGGGCGTGCTGGTGGAGTGTACTAGCATGAAGGCCTTGCTGAGTAAGCTGAATCTTGAAACCTTTATCCTTGACCTTCGCCGCGATATCAATGTCGCGCCAACACTCGATGGCATGGTGTGCCGTTTAACCGATCCGCATACTTTAGAGGTCGATGTGGCGAAAGATCGTAATCTCAACGATGTGTTTACCCAATTAACCGCGGCCAATGTGGAAGTGTTGTCGATGCGAAATAAGTCCAATCGGTTAGAAGAATTATTTGTCGAGTTAGTGAATAAAAGCCAAGGAGCCAAGGCATGAAACAGCTGTATTTTATCGCCTTCAAAAGCATATTAACCAAGGAAATCAACCGTTTTACTCGGATCTGGATCCAGACTTTAGTTCCGCCTGCAATCACTATGACCTTGTATTTTTTGATTTTTGGTAACTTGGTCGGTAGCCGCATTGGTGATATGGGGGGTGTATCTTATATGGAGTTTATCGCGCCAGGCCTAATCATGATGTCGGTGATCACTAACTCCTATTCGAATGTGGCGAGTTCTTTCTATAGCGCGAAATTTCAGCGTAATCTCGAGGAGTTAATGGTCGCGCCCGTGCCTCACTATGTGATGATCGCAGGCTATGTAGGGGGCGGTGTCGCTAGGGGGTTATGCGTTGGTTTAATCGTGACGCTAGTCGCCATGTTCTTTGTCGACATCAGTTTGCACCATGCAGGCCTAGTAGTCATGACGGTATTTTTAACCTCAGTGTTATTCTCCTTAGGGGGATTAATTAATGCGGTATTTGCCAAGAGTTTCGATGATATCAGCATCATCCCGACGTTTGTGCTCACGCCATTAACATACCTTGGTGGAGTATTCTATTCACTGTCGTTACTGCCATCCTTTTGGCAAGGCGTTTCGGCACTGAACCCTGTGGTCTATATGATCAACGTCTTCCGTTACGGTTTCTTAGGTTTTGCCGATATCAGCATTCCGCTTTCTATTGGCATCATGGTGGGCTTTTGCGCTGTACTTTGGGGTGTTGCGTATTACCTGATATCCAGAGGCATAGGGCTGCGTTCGTAATCCGGTTCTTGTTCAGACCATCAATGTCTCACGTATTTCAGGACAGGACACATTGAATAATAAAAAGGGAGTCATTTAGACTCCCTTTTGTTTGCTTACTTATGTGAACAGATTACTTCATACGACGACGCATTGCCGCCAGAGGTAATAACAACGCCGTTAACCAACCCAGCGCACCGCCGGAGGTACCGCCAGCATTGTTTGCTTTTGTTGTTTTAACTGTCACTGTTGATGTACCAGTATTACTATCATCTACCCCATCAGATGCGACAACGGTAAATGTGTAAACGTTGTCACCTGCAGGGGCTGTAAATCCAAGTTTATCTGAGCCGTTAACAAAACTTATTGCAGGACCAGATGTTTGCTTCCAAGTGTAAGTTAAAGTATCGCCATCAGCATCTTTACCATTTGCTAGCAAGGCTACATATGAGTTCTCAGTAGCATTTGCACTGGTAGGAGAGACTGTTGGCTTAGTGTTATTAATCAACACTGTCACTTTGGCTGGTGCAGAAGCATTCCCCATCGTATCTAGAGCAATAACTTCAACTTCCATAGTTTTGCTTTGCTGATTAATTACAGCGTCGTCACTTAAGCGTACTGTTCCATCTTTAGCAACTAAAACCATACTGCTATTCGAGCCTGTAGTCACAAATTCGGAGAACGGGCTTGTCAGCATATCAGGGTCAGTCGCTTTTATTTGTCCTAATACGGTTCCAGCAGCAGTACCTTTCTTAACTGATAGTGTTAAGTTTTCTACCGTTGGCGCTGAGTTACCTTCATCAGTGGTATTAGCTACAACAGACATAGAGCCTGAGTCCGACAGGAACATAAAGCCTTTAGCGTTATCACCAACTTGAGCTTCTAAAATCGCACTTTCACCTGGTTTGAGTTCAGTGACTTCTTTTCCATCGCTATCCACTAACATGGCTGATGTTCCTGAGCCATCAAGTACAAGCGATGCAACAACACTGTCTTCATCACCAGAAGGTGTCGGAGCCCAATCACTGTCTTCTACACGGTAACGAACTTTAATGGTTTTACCTAAGTCTGCTTCAGTTAACCCCATGTCTTCAAAACACACTTTGCTGGTTAGGAAGTCATTACCTGTGACGTGGAAAACAGGCTCAAGCGTACCTGATGAGGTGCCATATTTAGCCACTAAACCATAGATTGATCTTGGATAGGCATCATTAAACCAGTTTAGGTTTGCGGTTGCTGCTGTGTAGTCCCAAACACCGTCATTGTTGAGGTCATAGTCTACGTCATAACTGGCCACTAACGCATGAACGATAGGATCGCGCATTTGTAAGGTGTTATAGATTGCAATGCCAGTATCACATGAGCTACTGAGCAACAGTTCACTCGATGCATTTAACAAGTCATGGCGTTTAGATTCGTCGACAGGGCTTGTTGCGATCAATGGAGCTGTAAATGGATCGGTAATTGAGGTTGCACCAACGTTGGTTAGTGTACGAACTAAACCGTCTTCAGTGACTTCAGTTTCAACTGAAATTGCCGCCGCTGCTTTAGGTAACACGTGGTATACCAAGTGGAGTGCTTTCGATTCACCATCCATGAACTCAATTGCACCATCGTATTCAGATAGCGTCAGTGCTACTGATGCATCTGCAGCAGTTCCGTCTAGTTCATAGGATGAGGTTAGCGTCCATTCTGGCAACTTAGTCGGATCAATTGTCGCAGTAACATCAAAATCAACGGTTTGTCCGGCAGGAATAGTGACACTGGCTGGTAATGCAAAACTTAAGGCGCCTGAATCAAGATCGTTTTGGAAACGTTGATCGACTTTTAAGGTGTAAGTTTTTTCAGCTGCAGAGAAGTTTTTAACAGTAACTGTCTTAGTGATTGATGTGGTTTTGTTGAGCGCTAATAAGCCAAAGGCTAACGCCGCTTGTTTGGTGTCTTTATTCCAAGCCGCAACGGGCAGATTAATGGCTTTTTCTACGTCAACTAAACCTGAACCGATATAGCTGATAGGTGCAAGCTCTGTATCAGGGTTGATTTCTTTAGGTTCCAGCGTTACATCAAGGTTAGCCGCGTTCATGATGGTCGCTTTTACCTCAAATGCATTGCGATGAGGTAAGGCTTCACGAATGATACTGACGGCACCAGCTGTAATCGGGCTAGAGAATGATGTGCCGCTGATTGGACTTAATCCTTCACCTAATCCTGGGTGTGCGGTGAGAATATCAGTACCAGGTGCGGTGATCTCAGGTTTTAAGGTTCCGCCGATTGATGGACCTCTTGACGTAAAGGTCGCAATGGCACCTGCGGTAGTGACTTCAGTTGATGTAATACTAAATGGAACATCGCCAGATGCGAGTGCAGCTTTGATTGCATCGCCATCTTCCTTAGAAACCATTACCGAAGGAATGGTGATCTTGTCGTCGGTCCCGCCCATCACAATCGCACCAGCATTGGCTGCGTTGTTAGCCACAATAACAAATGAGGCTCCTTTTAGTTGAGCATTTAGTACCTTAACTGTAAAACCACAGGTTCCGCGGTCAATTAGCACCGTTTTGCCTGTTAAATCTTCAGTATAAGCCGCGCAGCCATTTTTATTGGCAGCGGGGTAAACAATCGGTGCAACGGTATTTGTGAAGCTATAAGCATTGGATTTATTAAATCCAGCACCAATTGCTGTGACTGTATTACCCGCTATGGATGCTTCAATTTTGCCAACTTTAGTCGTTGGATGCGTCATTGCGCCAACGGAAAGAGCGCTATTAGTGGTACTTGGGCCACCGACCACAAAAGGTGTTGGACCATCGTTACCGGCTGAGATCACAAGGTTTACACCTAGTTTGACCATTTCATTGATCATGGCTTGAACGGCGCCGTCCTCAACATCACCAAAATCACCGCCTAACGACATGTTAACAGTGTCGACGCGATCGCTGATGTCTCCATCACCGTTTGGATCCATAGAGGCTTCAAGCGCGCTTAATTGAGCGATACCAGAACAGCCAGAGTTACACACTGAATATACGAGCAGCTCAACATCTGGAGCTATTCCAACAACAGAATGGCTTACATGAGTACCATGATTGGTTGTGACATCAATTGGGTTTGGATCATTATTAACAAAGTCCCAACCTCCAATGACTTTGCCTTGTGGCCAGTTTGGCATTTCACTTTTTGCTGCGACGGCTGCTTTGTAGTCAGCAACTAATCCTGAGCCACCTAAGGCTTTGTGGGTATAGTCAACGCCAGTATCGAGCACGGCCACTCGTTGACCTTTACCCGAAGCAATACCCGCATCAATAACCGCTTTTGCTTTGATGTATTCAGCGCTTGCGGCAACATCTAGTTTGTAGTCATAGATTGGCAGAATAGCCGCTACTTCAGCGTTGTTAAGCAGGGATGCAATTTGCTTATGATTACCTTCCACAACAATCGAGTTTACTAATTTTGACGTTGTTGCAACGATTTTTAAATCAGCATCCATGCTGTTAATTGCATTTTTGACTTTGGTTTGAGAGCTTTCGATTTGGCTCATGACCGATTGCTTATTAAATCCCTTCAGCTGGCTTTGTTGCGCAAGAGAAGGTGCCTTTAATTTTACCATCCAAGCTACAGCTTGTTTTTGTTCGTTACTATCATTTTTAGTAACGCTTAAGCCTGCATACTTATCAGTTGTTTGATTGGTTGTATTGTACTGAGCAGTTGTACCTGCAACAGCAGCACTTGATAATAGTGCCGCGGAGATAGCGATAGATAGTTTTGTCTTCACAACTTCATTCCTTGTCAATTAATGCTTGTAGTGCAAAATTAATTGCACCTGTAGCTAAATTGTTATAATTATGCTGCGCATTTTGTGGCTAGCAATGGAGTTGTAACACAAAAATATCGTACGGTTAACACTTTTGAAGTAAAAAAGACTTAAGTCATACTTTTGCAATATATCGTTCTGTTTGTTGGGCTTTATATTCGTGGGTTGATTAAGGCTTTACTGCCCGTGTAATCGGGTTTTGCAGGCTGATCAGGGTTTCAGTCGATTGAATTTCGTCGATTGATTGGATGCGGTTAATCAGCACATGTTGCAGGCCATCGATGGATTGGCACATGACTTTGACAAAAATGCTGTAGTTGCCAGTGGTATAGTAGGCTTCAACCACTTCTTCTAGGGCGTTTAGCTTGGCGATGGCGGCGGGGTAGTCGCCAGCACTTTTGAGATTAATTCCAATAAAACAGCAGACATCGTAACCCAGTGCCTTGGGATTGATGGTGATCTGGGCACCCGTGATAATCCCCGCTTGTTTCATTTTCTCGACACGCACATGAATGGTACCCGCACTCACGCCGAAACGTTTGGCAAGTTCGGCAAAAGGTGTGCGCGCGTCTTGCATTAAGGCTTCGAGGATATGGTTATCTAGCTGATCGCGCTGAAATGCGGTTTCCATAAATAAACTCTCTATAACATAATGAATTGTCATAAAGTTACGTTCTTTTATGGTGAATGGCTACTGCTTTTGCGTTTTTTAATTGTTTTTAGTGATCATTGCTCACCTTCTGGTTCGCAAAAGGAGGCATTAGCGCTGAATGTCATAGGTTCACCCGTATATGGGTGTTTGATCGTAAGCTCTGCGGCGTGGAGTAATAATCGCGGTGCTAAGGATTTGGCCAGTGGATCGGCGTAAAAGCCATCGCCTAGGATCGGATGGCCGAGTGCCATCATATGCACTCTGAGTTGGTGTGAGCGCCCAGTAATCGGCTTGAGTTTAACCAGTGTCGAGCGCTTGGCGCGGCTTAACACTTCAAAATGGGTCAATGATGGCTTGCCAATGTCGTGGTCAACTTTCTGTTTTGGGCGATTGGGCCAGTCGCAGATCAGCGGATAATCTACGCTACCTGTATCGTTTTTGACATGGCCAGCGACTCTGGCGAGATAGGTTTTGCTGGTTTCTCTATCATGAAACTGGCGTTTTAATTCGCGTTCGGCGCTACGAATGAGCGCAACCACTATTACACCTGAGGTCGCCATATCAAGGCGATGGACGATTTGGCAATGGGGATGCTCAGCTTTTACTCGGGCGTACACACTGTCGTAATGGGCGGGATCGCGACCAGGCACTGATAACAACCCCGAAGGCTTGTTGACGACGATAATGTCTTTATCTTGGTAAAGCACATCGAGCCAGGGAGTTGTTGGTGGTTGGTAAATAAAATCAGTCATAATCGCGCCTATTCAATAATGCGCGGCAAAGATACTCCGCTAGGCTCTGGGGTGCAAGTTTGTTGTCTCTCCTCCTTATCTCGCCTCGCTTTAATCCAGCGAAAAATGATTTGCAGATAGAGCTGGATTTGAGTTTTTGTTATACTCGTCACCTTTTTCGTTATTGTTCATTTTGAGCCTGTGAAGTATGAGCCAGCCAGAGATTTACACCCCTGAGACACTTTTTCACGTTAATAACCGTCTAGAGTTATTGGCACCAGCAAAAAATGCTGATTATGGTATTGAAGCCATTCGCCATGGTGCCGATGCGGTTTATATCGGTGGTCCAGCATTTGGGGCGCGTGCAACGGCGGGTAACAGTGTGGAAGATATCGCTCGCCTATGTGCTTTTGCACATAAGTATCATGCTCAAGTGTTTGTCGCCCTCAATACGATTCTGATGGACGATGAGCTCGAAACCGCAGAAAAACTGATTTGGGATGTGTATAACGCGGGCGCCGATGCACTGATAGTGCAGGACATGGGCGTATTACAGCTTAACCTGCCGCCGATTGCACTGCACGCCAGTACGCAAATGGACAACCGTAATCCCGAAAAAGTTGCCTTCTTAGAGCAAGTGGGATTCTCGCAGGTGGTATTGGCGCGCGAGCTGGGCTTAAGCCAAATTCGTGAGGTTGCGGCTCATACTAATATGCAGATTGAGTTCTTTATCCACGGAGCCCTGTGTGTGGCCTACAGTGGCTTATGTAACTTAAGCCATGCCTTTAGTAATCGCAGTGCTAACCGCGGTGAATGTTCGCAAATGTGCCGCTTACCGGGCAATCTTAAGACCCGCCAAGGGGATGTGTTGGCGCAAAACGAGCACTTACTCTCATTAAAAGATAATAACCAAACCGATAACCTCGAAGCTTTGATTGATGCCGGTGTTCGCTCCTTCAAAATTGAGGGGCGTTTAAAAGATTTAAGTTATGTAAAAAACGTGACTGCTCATTATCGCCAAAAACTCGATGCCATTATGGCGCGTCGCCCTGAGTTTGTGGCTTCATCCCATGGCCGTACTGAGCATACGTTTACCCCAGATCCCGAAAAAACCTTTAATCGTGGCAGCACCGACTATTTTGTCCATGAGCGTAGCCAAGGGATTAAAGATTTTCGCTCGCCCAAATATATTGGCCAAGATGTGGGTAAAGTGGTCGCTCTTGGTAAGGATTTTATTCAAGTCAGTTCAACCCACGAATTTAATAACGGTGATGGGTTGGCTTACTTTCCACCCAATTATGCGATGGCAAAGCAGTCCGACGACAAGTTGCAAGGTTTACGGGTAAACCGCGCCGAAGGCCATAAGCTGCATGTGTTACAAGTTCCACGGGATTTACGTGTTGGTATGACTTTATACCGTAACCATAATCAGGCATTTGAAGCCTTGTTAGCGAAAGAGTCGGCCAAGCGAATTATCGGTGTAGATATGCGTTTAACCGATACAGCTAGGGGCGTAGCGCTGACTTTAACCGATATCTACGGCCTCAGTGCTACGGTTGAGTTGGAAGTTGAAAAGACACCCGCCACCGACGCTGAAAAAACCTTGCAGACGATTCGTACACAATTATCGAAGCTTGGCAGTACCGATTTTACGGCGCGCCAGATCAGTATCGAAACCGCTCAGCCTTGGTTCCTGCCTGCTTCAACCCTTAACGGCCTGCGCCGTGATGCGGTAGCGGCATTAGAACTTGCCCGTGTTGAAGGTTACCAGCGCCCAAAACCTTGGAAATATAACCAAGATGCTGTGTATCCATTCAAACACTTAAGTTACTTAGGTAACGTGGCAAACGAAAAGGCGAAGGATTTTTATCAGCGCCATGGCGTGATTGAAATTCAGGATACCTACGAGAAAAACGGCGTGACTGAAGACGTGCCTTTGATGGTGACTAAGCACTGCCTGAGATTTAACTTTAATCTTTGTCCTAAGGAAGTGCCGGGAATAAAGGCCGATCCTATGGTGCTCGAGATCGGTAACGATGTACTTAAGTTAGTATTTGATTGCCCTAAGTGCGAGATGCTTGTTGTCGGTGAAAACCGTCAGGTTCGCGGCCAAAAAGCGCTTTAATTAATGCCTTGATAGCAAGGGAGCATTGAGCATTCAATGCTCCCTTTTTTATTGTTTTTCAGCTGCTCAGCTTTCTCATTGTTGCCTATGGGTTACTGAAAGGATACTTTATTGAAAAATTTTAATAATAAAGGATGTCAGCATGGGACTATTAGATGGGTTGCTCGGAAATGCTTCTGAGGTGAATTTACAGGAGCTGGCCGAAGAGCTGCGCCCAATCATGGGGATTCAGGAAGAATTAAAGCTGGCCTATAAAGTGGTCCGTGATCTGTTTGTATTTACCAATAAGCGCTTGATCTTAATTGATAAGCAAGGGCTCACGGGCCAAAAGACCAGCTATCACTCCGTGCCCTATAAATCCATCACCCATTTTGAAGTGGAAACCACAGGCCATTTCGATATGGATGCCGAGCTAAGAATTTGGATTTCAGGTCGAAGTGAGCCACTGGTAAAAGAGCTTAAGCGCGGCACCGATGTGGTCGGGATCCAAAAGACTATCGCCACTTTTGCACTATAGTCTTGTAATTTAATACTTTTGTATCAAGATATTATAAGCAAGCTGGTGTGCTTGCTTATATCCAATCAATTTAATACTCGGTAGTTTAGGTCGTTAGACTGTTCTATTGGTTTTCCGCTCATAGTGTAAGTTTCTGATAGTGTGATTCGACCTTGCTCATCATATTGATTATGGATGCCGACCCAAAATTGCTCTTCTCCTTGGAAGTGTAGGTTACCCTCCTCAGCGATTTGGCTGTTGGGGTGATAGCGCTTCATGGCGTAGAGTTGGCTATCTGGGTCAAATTTTAAATGATAAGAGAGGATAGGAGCGGGTTGTTTTGCTTGCTGCCAGCTTGCAGTGTCTGCTCCAGTTGAAGTCACTTCTGTAAGATTCAAGTGAGTTTCATCAGCATCAGCTTGAATTGTTGCAGTTTGTTCCTGTGTATCCTCTGCGCCATCAAAATAATGGCGGCTTTCATTGAGCTTACCATCGTCACTGAGCCAAGCTTCGCGCTGTAACTGGCCTTGTTGAGTAAAACGTTGCCAATGGCCGACATCAAGGTAATCACCATCGATATAGGTGATAAAACCCGTTTCGATGAGTTTGCCTTGTTCAGAAAAGGATTTTGAGCTGTATCGTTCTCCTTCTAGGCGAGTCAACAACCAACGAATTGTCCCATCTTGATAGTATTCTATCCGGGTATCAGGAGTGCCTTCTTGATAGTATTGCCTTTGATTATTCTCAAGATGATAGCCGCAGCGAGTATTTGAGTGGCTCTCAAAGGATTCAAGGATGCCCTGCTTGTTGTAGGCGCTACTTTGTTTGAGATAACCCTGTCCCTCTCGAACGACATATTCTGTAATAGTGCGGATGGTGCCATCTTCATAAAACCAGCGTGCAGTGCCATCACGATTGCCTTGGGTATGGGGCAAATACATTTGAATTTGTTGGTTTTCATAGTATTCAATAAAAGGCGCGATCGAGAGATTATGTCGATATTGACCTTCGGCAGATAGGACACCGCTTTCAAAGTAACTGCGAAATAATCCTTCTCTTAAGCCCTTTTCAAGGTAGATTTCAAGGGCGAGTTGGCCATTTTCATGGTACCAAGTGGCAAGGCCCTGTTCATGGCCATTTTCAAAGGGAATGCACTGTTCCAACTGCCCATTGGGATACCATTGTTCACTGTTGCCATGGGCGATACCGTTACTAAAATTGAGCTGTTTGGCGAGCACGCCATTGGGATGCCATTCTTGACGTAGGCCTTCATTTACCCCTTGTGAATTGAGTTGTACTCGCCACGCGAGTTGGCCATCTTCATAGTAAGTTTCAATGCGTTTTCCCACCTGATTGAAGTGGACTTCTTGCTTCAGATTGCCATTAGGATGATACCAAAGTTCGTTAACAGGCTTACCCATATCATGGGTTAATTCGGCTTGCAGCTTGCCATCCTCATAGTACATATACTCAATTCCGTGGATGTGATTTGCCACCATTGGGCGCGTCAGCCACAGATTGCCAGATTCATAATAGCGTTTTAACTGATTGATATAATTGCCTTCGCTATCCTTTTCTGCGGTTTCCCTTATCTGACCATTACTATGGTAGTAGGTGAGTAACATACCATCGAGCTGGCGTTCTTCGACTTGATTGATTTTTCCTTCATGGTCGTACCAAGTTTGGCGGCCAAGTTGTTGGTCATTAACGAAATGCCCCTCAAATTGCAGTACACCTAAGGCATTGAGCTGGCGCGTTATCCCGTTGCGCTCACCAAAGTAATTGCAATCTACCGCCTGAGTGATGTTAGGGGATAGGGTGATTATCCTCAGCAGCGAGCGCCCTTGCTCGGTATGAATTTGATGTAAAGTACGCTGCAATTTCCCTGTGAGGCTGGAGAAATCTTGCATATCGCCTTGAACGGTATGGGCTGAGTCGATAATAAAATGGCAAGTCACTAAATCTTGTGGGTTATAGAGTTCAACTTGCCATAGTGTTTGCTGGGCATTATTGGGATGAGGGAGCAGACTACAGGTTTTATCTTTGCCTAGATAAAAATATTGCCCAGGGCCATTGACCTCAATGCTGTCAAACTGAGTATCGTGAAAAGTACAGGACTCATGTTTATGTTCCCAGCCAAGGAGTTCAATGGTTTGCGGGTTATCAAAATAATATCGATTTATCGCTGCCTGAGTATCCACTCGATTGGCTTGCGCCGGAGTGGCCTGGATGGCAAGGCTAAAATAAGGCTTAAACGAGGAGGCTGCTTGAGTGGCTTGCGGCCGAGCTGCTTGAGATGGAATGTCTTGCTGGACGCCGCGTTTTTCTTTGGTATTAAACAACTTTGCTTTAAATGCGTTCAACAACGACATAGGTCAACATCTCCAAATCCATATGATACAACTGACTTATTTGGTAAATTTCTTAAGTCAAATAGGCCTATGATAACGGGTTATACTTTGGTTTCTCAATAGATTATCTTGCCCTTAAGTCGAGATCTGGATTCATGATGCTACAAAATTTTTATCAGTCACTCCCAAGTGATCTTTCACAAGAAGTGTTTGAAACCCTTGCCGGAAATGGCAATGTGAAGATTGAGCGCATTATCTCTAAAGGCCATTCGACCCCCGCAGGAGAGTGGTACGATCAAACCCAATATGAATGGGTGATGTTGCTTAAAGGAGAGGCACAACTCGAATTTGAGCAAGGTAGATTGTTAACACTTAAACCAGGGGATTATCTCACCATCGCGCCCCATGAAAAACACCGCGTCGCTTCGACTTGTATACAGGGCGAAACCTTGTGGCTAGCGGTATTTTATGATGCCTTGGTATGAGTCATGTTTTCTGTAGAGCGATAGCGCTGCTTAATCAATTGGATTTAGATTAAGACTTGATTTAACACTCGTTGCCAGTTGCCGCCCATAAAGCGGTCGCGGTCGGTCGATTTAAATCGGGCCTTGGCTAGGGCATCATCAATCCGACTCATGCGTTCGATATGGTTTAACTCAGGGATCACTACATGCCTTGGCTCAGCATCAAAGCCTAATACTTTTTTGGCCCTTAGGCTGTACCACCAATCCTGATATTCCTTAATGCCTTGGGCATTATCGTTATTCAGGGCTAACAGATTTTCTTGACCTCGCAGCGGAAAATCGTTGGCGATGGCCACACAATCAACTCCACCGACCCGGGCCACATATTCTAACTGGCGGATATAGTCATTGATCGTTGGGACGGCCTTATTGGTGAGCCAAAAGCTCATCATAAAGACACCAAAAACACCGCCTGAATTAGCAATAGCACGGATCACTTCATCTGGGCTACAACGGGCATGTTTAACGATCCCGCGCGCCGCGCCATGGCTTTGAACGATTGGCGCGCGGCTCAGTTTAGCCACATCTAACGCGGTCTGGGCGCTTGAGTGGCTCACATCGATTAATATATTGGCTTGGTTGAGTTTTGCGATAAGCGCTCGCCCATGATTCGTCAGCGGTTTATTGAGTCCGCCATTGGCATCGTTATCTAGCGCGCCGCCCGCAAAGGTATTGCCATAATGGTGAGTGAGTTGCAGTGCGCGTAGGCCTTGGCGATGAAACTCATCGACACGGGCCCATTGGTTGGCATCACTATCATCTTCAACACAGTCCGCACCTTGGATTTGAAAGAAAACTGCCGTGCGATTGCTCTCCCTCGCAAGCTGGATGTCGCGTCCTGTTAAGCCTTGTAAGAGGATATCGGGATGCTCGCTCACCCGTTTTGCTGCTTGCTGGATGCTGTCCAGGCAGGCTTTATAGGTTCGCTTGTAGTTTAAGGTGCCGTCGGCTTGTTCAATGGTTTCAATGGCGGAGATATCACACAGAAAGGCATCGAGGCCTGAGGCGCGAACATCGGCTAAATCATCGGGCAAAAAGGATAAACCATCGATATATAAGCGCCGTGCACGTGGCGGGAGCGGCGCAGCAATACTAGAGAAACTGGCAAAAGGGCTTAATGCACTGGCGGCGCTCAATCCGGTGACGGCACTGAGGCCTTTGAGCAGAGTTCGGCGACGGTGATTGATAGCCTTCATGGACGTGCACTCTCCTTTAGATTAAGCTCATTTGTACTTCTTTATACCCTGTTAAAGCATAGAAGTCTTTGATTAAATCCCTCTTTTGTCTATTTAACCCGCAGATTGATTTAGGGTTTTACCGCATCAATCATTGCCTTAGCTAAGGCATGTAAGCCGTTGGTACGCGAGGGACTTAATTGGCCCTCTAGCCCTAATTGTTTGAAATAGGCGGAAGGGTCGAAGGCGAGTATCTCGTCGCTCTGTTTGCCGTGACAGGCACTCAACAGTAAACCGATTAACCCCTTCACGATGCGCGCATCACTATCGGCCAGAAAATAATGCTTACCGTCTTGCTCAATATGGTATAGCCAGGCATTACTCTCGCAGCCCTTAACTTGAACAGACTCAAGGCGAAATGCATCTGCTAAAGTCGGTAAGGTTTTACCTAGTAACATGATTTGGCGATATCTTTCCTGCCAGTTTGGTGCCTGCTCAAACCGTGCTAATAGCGTTGCGGCATCCTCAACCTGATAAGCAAAATCGGTTGCAGGAGGCATGATTGGCAATGTCATGGGAAACTATCCTCTTTTTATCTGTTTTGCTGATGGCTTTAAGGATAAAACTTAGAGTAGCAATTCTTTAACTGAGGCCAAGGCGGCAATAAAGCGGTCGATATCGGTTTTATTGGTGTATATACCAATTGAGGCGCGGCAACAGCCTTTAAGGTTAAGGGTTTGCATTAAGGGCATGGCGCAGTGATGGCCGCAGCGAACTGCAACGCCTTGTTGATCTAATAAAATGCCCACATCCTGATGATGTTCATCGGCAAGGTTAAAAGCGACCGCGCCAATATTATCGCGATGTGCGCCATACAGATGCACATCGCCAAGGGGGCGCAGTTGGTTTTGCAAATACTGAAGCAGTTCAGCTTCATGGGCTTTAACCTCTGGCGTGAGGTGTTGTTGCAAAAAGCGGATAGCGGCGCCAAGGCCAATCACTGCACTGATCGGCGGTGTGCCAGCCTCTAAGCGATTAGGCAAGCTGCCAAATTCGGTGCCATCAAAACTGACGCGTTTGATCATTTCGCCGCCCGTAAGCAGCGGTGTAAGGCTATCTAGTATCTCGAAACGGCCATAAAGTACGCCAATGCCCGTCGGGCCGTACATCTTGTGGCCAGAAAACACATAAAAATCACAATCGATGGCGGCCATATCAACACTTAAATGTGCCACGGCCTGCGCGCCATCGACTAAGGTGATGGCGCCCTGTGCCTTGGCTTGCTGCACTAACTCGATAACAGGATTCACAGTACCTAAGACGTTGGATACATGGCAAAGGGCGACAACCTTGGGTTTCAGTTCCAGCAAGGCTTGGTAGGCATTTAGATCAAGTCGGCAATCTTGAGTCAGCGGAATAGGTTTAATGATAGCGCCCGTGCGTTTGGCCAATTCCTGCCACGGAACAATGTTGGCGTGGTGGGCGGCGCTGTCGATCAAAATCAGATCGCCTGATTTGAGTTGTGGCGTTAAGCCAAAAGCGACTAAGTTGATGGACTCAGTAGTGCCGTGGGTGAAAATGATTTCTTCACGGCGCTTGGCATTGATAAATACCTGCAATTGATCGCGCACCTTTTCGTAACTTGAGGTGGCGCGCGCCGATAACTGGTGCGCCGCACGGTGCACATTGGCATTGTCGTATTGGTAATACTGAGCCATTGCCTCTAACACACACTGTGGCTTTTGGCTGGTGGCAGCGGTATCAAGATAACACAGGGGATAATCGCCCAACATTTGGGTTAATGTCGGAAATTGTGAACGGATTTGACTATTGAGATCAAACGCCTGCGTTGGCAATGTGTTCGATTCAGGCACAACCTTCTCCGATACAAAATCGTCTATTGCAATGTTCACTGGTGCTGTGCTCTGTGATCCAATATCCAGCGGCGCAAGTTCGGCGTTGGGCAATGTGGTGTTGGTTGAGGCTGTGTGTGTCATCTACGGGCTTAACGCAATAAAAAGGCTGTTGGATCTTCTGTTATCTCTCAGGTGAATGCAAGTTTTCGTCGGATCTGCATTCCCGTTATCGCAATATCCAGCAAGTGTTAATGCTATTTCATATAAACACCATTCCATATAAGCACCATCACCTGTTTTGCTTTATATGTCGGACAAGGGCTGGGTGTAGGGATTAAATTTTTTGTTTAACCCAAGCGTGCTCATTGCAGCAAAGCTCAAAACTCCATCTATGCTATATAAAGACAAATAAGACATTGGCTGCTGGAGTGACATCCCTATGCTTAGCTTCTTAAAAGATTTACAGATTAAATATAAGATGGGCAGTTTAATAGCCATCATGCTGCTATTGATCCTGCTTTTGGCAGGATTTAGCTTGCTAAAAATGAAGCGAGTTGCCGATGAGATTCACGCAATCACTGTCGAAAACTTACCATTAGTGAAATTATCGAATGAAGTTACTATCTTGCAGCTTGAGAGTTCGATTAGCCTTGAGAAGGCTTTCAGAGCCTCTGAGATACCCGTTTCAGCGCAGGAGCGATTAATTGACGGCTTTATTGGAGAAGTGATTCAACATAAAGAGCGGATTAATAATGAGTTGATGTCGACTCAAACCATGCTCAATGAGGCGCTAGCATATCCCCAATCTTCAGAGTTACGAGATAAAACACAGCAGTTAACTCAAGAAATTACCAATATTATTCGAGTTTATCGAGATTACGATCTAAAGCTTGCCACCGTGGTCGCCGCAATCCAGCAACACACTAATCCTGCGGCATTGGTGCAACAGGTGAATGAACTTGAACAAACCCAAGGTGAATTTAATACCCAGCTAAGTCAGTTTGCGTTGCGTTTAGAGCAAATGACACAAACAGCAGTCACTGTTACCGAGAACGAAGAGCAAGACGCCATTTACGGCTTGATAGTTATTTCTTCTATCGCTTTGATTTTAGGTTTAGTTATCGGAATCGCCTTTAGTCAGTACATAGTACGTTCGATTATGCGCCTGCGTAATGCAGCAGCCATGATGGAGTCGGGAAACTTTAGCCGAGAATTAACAGTAGAATCGAAAGATGAACTGGGCGAGCTGACTATTAGTATGAATCAAATGGCCCTAACCCTCAGTAAAACCGTTGGGCAAGTGATTGGTCGCAGTGAAGAAATCGCATCTATGGTTACAGAGCTTAATGCTGTAGCTGAAAATAACCGTAAAGCGATGCTTAGCCAGCAGGAAGATACAGATCAAGTTGCCACCTCCATGACCCAAATGGCGGCGACAATTACTGAAGTTGCTAGCAGCGCCGAGAGCGCATCCTACTCCTCTGGACAGGCGGAAAGCCGAGTGAAAGAAAGCTGTGCCGTTGTTGATGCGAGTGAGAAAATTGCTCAGCAATTAGTGGCTAGCGCTCAGCAATCCAGTCAACTGATCCAACAGTTACAGGCCAGTACGGGTAAAATTTTAAATTTTGTGTCTGTAGTTGATGCGATTGCAGGCCAGACCAATTTGTTAGCCTTAAATGCCTCGATTGAGGCGGCAAGAGCGGGTGAGCAAGGTCGAGGGTTTGCCGTGGTTGCCGATGAGGTTCGTGCATTGGCAACTCGTAGCCAAACGGCTACACAGGAAATCAGTGAACTTATTCAAACTTTAGTGCTTGATGCGAAATCAGCTGTGGATTCATTTGGTAAAAATGAATTACAAATCAAAGACTCCTCTCTATTAGTCAATCAAATCAAACAAAACTTGTTTGAGATTTCGGATGCCTTAACCCAGTTATCGCAGGCTAATGCGCAAGTGGCTACCGCGAGTGAGGAGCAAGCTGTCACGGCTGAGGATATCAGTGAACGGATCAACACCATACGGGATTCAGGTGAGTCTGTGCTTAGCAGCGCTTTTGAAACGGCTAAAGCCAGTGAGTCACTCTCCCAACAGGCAAATTCATTACGTGAAGCGATGCTGCAATTTAAGGTGCGCACAGTCTAGGGATTTAGCACTATCACTATCAATTTGTTTAGTAAAATAAAAATGCCCAGCGCTTAGGCTCTGGGCATTTTTTATTGTGCATTTTTAGGATAACTGGCTGAAGCTTATCGCGACTATGACTTAACGCGATTAAGGCTTAACACGATTCGGGCGGTTATCTGCGCGATGTGAGTGCTGTTTCGGCTCATTAGAAGCCGGTTTTGTACTGTGTGGATGGCGGCCTTTGGGCTGCTCTTGGCGGCGTCCATCATTGTTTGATTTGTCGCTTCGTTCTGCATGGCTACGTTGCTGTGCACCTGAATGCGGTTTCGCTTTTGCATTGTTTCCCGCCGTTGCACTGTTAGTTGTGCCGCCATCGCGCTGAGGATGCTTACTCTTTGGTTTTGGCGAGCGTGCAACTGCTGCCTCGGTCTTATGATGTTCATTGCTGTTGCGTGATGGCGTGCTGTGCTTATCGTGGCTGCCATCTCGAACGCTTGATGTTTGAGACGCATCACGGCCAGAACCAGATCGTGGGGCAGGTTTTCCTGCACTGCGGTGTTTACGCTGGCTTGCCACGGCTTTTACTTTATGATTTTTACCTTGGGGAGTGAGCGTTGTTTCGGGCAGCGCATGCACTGGGCCAAAACCAGCAACTTCTTGGCGCTCGAGCACGCGGTTAATTAATCGCTCAATATCTTTAAGCAGTTTAATTTCTTCGCTGCTGACTAATGAAACGGCTTGGCCTGTGGCGCCAGCACGGCCGGTACGGCCAATGCGATGCACATAATCTTCAGGCACGTTAGGTAAATCAAAGTTAACAACTTGCGGTAACTGATCGATATCTAAACCGCGGGCGGCAATATCGGTCGCAACCAATACGCGAACTTCACCGCTCTTAAAGTCGGCGAGGGCTTTAGTGCGCGCACCTTGGCTTTTATTACCGTGGATCGCGGCAGCGCTAATGTCGGCTTGGATAAGGCTCTTCGCGAGTCGGTTTGCGCCATGTTTAGTACGCGAAAACACTAACACTTGCTGCCAGTTTTCCTGTTTGATGAGTTGGATCAGCAGGGCTGATTTTTGTGTTTTATCAACGGGGCAAATCCATTGCTTAACCGTCGTTGCGGCGGCATTGCGCGGCGTGACGGAAATCTCAACCGGATGATTGACTAACCCTTTTGCAAGCTCACGGATCTCATCGGAGAAGGTGGCTGAAAACATCAGGTTTTGTCGCTTAGCGGGTAAGAGTGCAAGGATTTTTTTGATATCACGGATAAAGCCCATATCCAACATACGATCCGCTTCGTCGAGCACTAAGATCTCAAGTTGATTAAACTTCACCGCATTTTGTTGCACAAGATCTAATAGTCGCCCTGGTGTGGCAACTAACACATCAACACCATGACGTAATTTATTGATTTGCGGGTTGATAGGCACGCCACCAAAGACCACAGCTGAACGCAGTGGTAGATATTTACCATAGGTTTCAACACTTTCGCCAACTTGTGCCGCCAGTTCCCTCGTAGGAGTTAAGACTAAGGCGCGAGTTTGTCCTGACTTGGCTTTTTGGCCTTTAGCGAGTAATTCCAGTAATGGCAGCGTAAAACCTGCGGTTTTTCCTGTCCCCGTTTGGGCCGCAGCCATGACGTCTTTGCCCGTTAGTACAGCTGGAATTGCCTGCGCTTGGATGGGAGATGGCGTGTCATAGCCCTGTTCGGATACGGCTTTTTGGAGTGGTGCGGATAAACCTAAGGCGGAAAAACTCATTAATGGATCTCTTGTGGCAACATCGCATCGTTGCTTTGGTATAGCCTGAACGGCGGGCGTGCAGCTTACATTAACAGGGGCCTCAGTGCTACGACTGAAAGCATTTTGTTGTATAAAGGCATAAAAATCCTATTTCATTAGTGGCTAATTTATCGACCTATCAGTATCTTGTTCAGTATTTAGCGAAAGATCACGTTTATGTTAATTTGATTGCTTATAAGTAGTTCAACTTGAGGTAAAATTAACAAGATTCCTCAATAGGTTGCCAAAGTGTTGGCCAGACATATTCATAAACGGGATATGTAAAGATTCGCGGGATGTTTTTCCGTTTGCAGGTTGAATTCTGCACCATTGCATTCTT